>JANNFT010000342.1:0-4019 GCA_031380185.1 Pseudomonadota bacterium | reverse complement strand
GATGGCAGTGGTCTTCAACGCTACAAATTTTGCTTGGAGGGCGCCATCACGTAACAGATGCGTTCTGACTAAATGCTCGTTGCTGTCTTCGTTGTGGGTCGGCGTCCAACGCTCGTCGACCAAGGTCATCGATACTTCTTTCCAGGGCAGCACTTGACGCGCCAACTCGTGAAAAAATGCAATGGGATTTCGCCCCCCCGATACTGCAAGTCCGGCGGCGCCGCGAGCGGCAATACCTCTTCGTAAAATTTCCGCAACGCACATTGCTGAAAGCACCGCGGCGCTTGCGCTATCATCCAGCCAATGTTCGGTGATGTTCGATGTGTTAGCCAAAGCGCTTGCGCAGCAATGGCATTACCTGCTGCGCGTATAGATGTAGAAAGCGCGCTTGGTCGGGTCCGGGCGCGTGAAATACCAGGTGATTAAAACCAAGATCGATATAGGATTTAATTTTTTCGACATGTTCTTCCGGATCGGTGGAAACGATCCAGCGCTGCGCGGTGCGCTCAACCGGAAGTGCGTCGGCGCGTCGCTCCATTTCCAACGGGTCTTCGACATTCATTTTCTCTTCCGCCGACAGCGCCAATGCGCCCCAATGGCGCGTGTCGGTATAGGCGCGCTGCTGGTCGCTATCGAAGGACACTTTCATTTCGATCATGCGATCAATCTCGTGCGTCGAGCGCCCCGCTTTTTCAAGACCTGCACTCACGTTCGGTAACAATGTTTCGCTATAGAGTTCTCTTTTTTTGCCGCTGGTGCAAATAAAGCCGGCGCCTTGTTCGCCGGCGAACTTAGCTATGACCGGCCCGCCAGCCGCGATATAGATCGGCACCGGCTCGTCCGGTCGATCATAGATAGTGGCATTTTGAGTTTGGTAATACTTGCCGTGAAAGCTAACGCGTTCCTCACGCCAAAGCAGCTTAATAAGTTCGACCGACTCGCGAAAGCGCGCCGTGCGCTCTGCCTGTGGCGGCCATGGCATTCCACTCGCCGGTGTTTCGTTCAGTGATTCGCCCGTGCCGATGCCCAAAATAATTCGGCGCGGAAACAGCTCACCGAGAGTGCCAAAAGCCTGGGCAACAATCGACGGGTGATAGCGAAAGGTCGGTGTTAGGACACTCGTACCCATTTCGATGCGCGAGGTACTAGCGCCAAGCGCGCCCAACCATGCCAATGCGAATGGCGCGTGGCCGCCCGTGTGCCGCCAGGCTTGAAAATGATCGCTGACAAAAACGGAATCGAAACCGAGTTCTTCGGCAAGGCAGGCAAAGCGCAACAATTCCCGTGGCGAGAACTGTTCCGCAGATGCTTTATAGCCAAGTTTGAGCATGAATATTGTTTGCCGCGGCGTTAAAAGAAAACCGGATGTTCCGCGCTAAACTTTGAGGTCGCGCAGGCTGTCGCGAGTCTGTCGGCGCAGTGGCGTATAGATCGCGGCTTCCAATGCAGCGGAATTTATCGCGCGTGCGTGGCGTTCTGCGTTTGCTTGTGCATATAGCGTTGTGCGCTGCTGCGGGTTGCGGCCGATCTCGCGAATCAGAGTTTCCATCGTGTCGACATCGAGCTCCTGGCCGTGCGCGGCGCCTGCCGCGCGGCTAATCGATTCATTCATAAGTGTCCCACCCATATCGTTGGCGCCCGCTTGCAAACAATGCTGCGCCCACCGCGGGCCGACCTTGACCCAAGAGACCTGAATGTTTCGAACATGGGGATGCAACACCAAACGCGCAACGGCGTGCATTAGAATGGTCTCGCGTAAACTGGGGCCTTTACGAGTGCGTCCCTTCAGATAGAGCGGCGCTTCCATATGAACGAAAGGCAGCGGTACAAACTCGGTAAAGCCGCCGCTGCGCTGTTGTTGCGCGCGCAAGTGCAGCAAATGCCGCGCCCAGTGTTGATAACTTTCCAGATGGCCGAACATGATGGTGGACGTCGTGCGCAAATCGAGTTCATGCGCCTCGCCCATGATGCGAAGCCATTCTTGCGTGTTGACTTTGTCGGGACAAATTTCGCGGCGAATTTCGTCATCGAGAATTTCCGCCGCCGTGCCGGGCAAAGAACCTAATCCAGCGGCTTTCAATTCGCGTAAAAACTGTTTGGTCGAAAGCTCAAGGGTCTTGGCGCCGTGAGTAATTTCCAGTGCCGAGAACGCGTGTACATGAATCTCGGGCGCGGCTTTTTTAGCCGTGCGACAAATTTCTAGGTACGTATTGCCGGTGAACGCCGGATGAATACCACCTTGCATGCACACCTCGGTGGCGCCGCGCCGCCAAGCTTCGCGCACGCGCCGTGCGATCTCCGGCAACTCAACCATATAAGGCTGACCGCGCAACTCTTGGTGGGTTTTGCCCTTGGAAAATGCGCAGAAACCGCAGTGGTATAGGCAGACGTTGGTATAGTTGATATTGCGCGTGACGACATAGCGCACCGTGTCGCCGACACTGGCTTTGCGCAATTCGTTTGCCGATCGGCAGATGTAATCGAAGTCGCCACCGCGCGCGGCAAAGAGCGTAGCAATTTCCGCTTCGTTAAGCGTGCTCCCTAATAGTGCTTGCTCTACCAAAAGTTCTATTTGTCGTCCGGCTACCGCTGCCACACGCGGCGCCACATCGCGCTCATCGGCGGCCATATCGACCACGCCTAACCCTGGCGCCCAAGGCCCGGGTCGCGCCAATCCACCGCTGTCGCTTAGGCGCAATACTTGCGAATGCAGTTGCGGAGCGATCCATTGCGCACGCGCTTCGATGTATTTGGGGTAAACCGTCAAACGCTCGACCAAACAATGTCCGGCACGCTCGGTTTCTGCGCCGAGGTGATCAAGGTGTGGCCATGGCGCCTCGGGATTGACGTGATCGGGCGTGATCGGCGATACACCACCCCAATCATTGATGCCGGCGCGGATAGCATCGACCAAATCACCGGTGTAGAGATTGGGCGGGGCTTGAATGCTCATCTGCGCGCCGAATATCAGTCGCGCAACCGCGATAGTCCAGCACAACTCATCCATCGACGGTTCCGCGGCCGCGTGCATCTTGGTGCCCGGTTTAGCGCGGAAATTTTGAATGATGATTTCTTGCAGATGCCCGTATTGCGTATGCAAGTCACGCAACGCGAGCAGCGACTCGATACGCTCGCGGCGCGTTTCGCCGATCCCGATCAGGATGCCGGTAGTCATCGGTACACGCAGCGCTCCGGCGATTCGCAGGGTTTCCAAGCGCCGCGCTGGTAGTTTGTCGGGCGAGCCAAAATGCGCCATGCCGCGCTCGCTCAAGCGCGGCGCTACAGACTCTAACATAATGCCCATCGATGGCGCGACCACGCGCAAGCGCTGAAAGTCCGTCGCCGACATCAAGCCCGGATTCAGATGCGGCAACAAGCCCGTTTCCTCAACCACGCGGCGCGCGACGTGTTCGAGATAGGCGAGGGTGGTGTCAAAGCCCAATTCAGCGAGCGCCGTGCGCGCCGTGGCGTAACGTGCTTCCGGCTTATCGCCGAGGGTGAACAGCACTTCCTTGCTGCCAGCCGCAGCGCCCTGGCGCGCAAGTTCCAGCACGTCATCGGGACATAAGTACGGTTTGGAAAGCGAGCGGGGCGCCTTGGCGAACGTGCAGTAATGGCAAACATCGCGGCACAATTGCGTCAACGGCACGAACACTTTGCGCGAGTAGGTGACGTGGTTACCCCAGCCTTGCGCGCGCAATGCGGCGGCGGCGGGCGCTAAGTCAAGCCAATTTTCAATAGACAATAGCCGCAGCGCTTGTTCAGGGCTGGGCGGCGCCGCGGACAGGTGGTCGAGCAAAGTTGGGTTCATTGGCTGAGTGCCACGTCTTGCGCAGCAAATAACTCATGAAGTTCAACATCGATGGGTTGTTTGCTTGCAACAAGCTGCCGATGCCATTCGTGCAAGTCGGCCGGCTCATCGATATCGAGCGCCAAGGGCGCCGAATCGACAATGTGCGCAGTGACACCGAGACGAGCAGCGCCCGCTAAGTGCTTAGCAAAGCTTCCGCTGCCGAAAC
>JANNFT010000332.1:0-12246 GCA_031380185.1 Pseudomonadota bacterium | reverse complement strand
GGGCGGCGTTGCAACTCGTTGCAATGGAATGACCATTCCTCCTCGCCGCGCCTTGTCCTGCACCCCCATAACCGCACACTCCGCCCCGTCCAACTGCCGTTTCTAGGTTAAAATCGTCCGTTGTAAAAAACATCGTATTGGCGAACTCCGTCACTTCAAATAGGGTTTCCAAAAAGCTGCGCGCACTCGTGCGTTGGCTGTTGATCGGGTTTGGCTGTTTGATCGGCATCCTCGTCATTGGTTCTGTCGCGGTCGCGGCGCTCGGCATCAGCATCAGCGCCGGTCCGTTTCGCCATCAACTTTCCGATGCGATGACGCGCGCCATCGGTCGTGAGGTGCGATTCGAGGGCGCAATGGAAATGCAGCCTTCGCTAATGCCGTCGTTTAGCGTGGGAGGAATCACGCTCGCCAATCCGGCGGGTTTTTCGGCGCCGTTTTTTGCCAGCCTGGGCCACGCGACGTTGCGGGTGGATTTAATGGCGCTGCTGCGTGGCGAAGTCCGGGTCAGAGAACTGTCGGCCAAGGATGTCAAAGTGCATCTCGAGCGCAACGGCCAGGCGCAGGTGAATTGGTTGATTCAGTTGACGCGCACCGCCGAGGTCGCGGCGGCACAGCCCAAAGCCGGCGACGCCAAGCCGCCGTTACGCCTGGTGGCGGTCGATCACATCGTATTCAACCAATTGCTGGTCGACTATGTCGGCGGCCCGCGCCTTGCACCCCACACCTTCACGCTGAACCGTTTAGACGGTTCGGCGGGTGACGGTCAGCCGTTAACATTGAAAATGCAGGGCAGCGTGGAGCAGAGTTTCCCGTACACGGTGACGGTTAAGGGTGGCGCGCTGTCTGCCCTGACCGACAGCAATCATCCTTGGCCGATCGAGTTCGGCCTCGAGTTCGCCGGCACAGTGCTGAACATCGCCGGATCGGTGCGGCCGGACGCTGCGAGCACCAGTGCGAATCTCACCTTCGGGATGGGCGCCGACGATCTTTCAAACTTGCAGCGTTTGCTACAAGTCAATCTCCCGCCGGTCGGCGCCATAGGGCTGAGCGGGCAAGTGGTGTGGGAAAACGGCGTACTGAATGTTACAGATCTGCGCGGCGCCATGGGCCAGTCGGTTTTGCAAGGTCAATTGCTGGTGGATCTGCGCCAGGCTGCACCGCGCATAAAAGGCGAGTTCAATTTGCCAGTGTTCGATGTCACGCCGATTCGCGGCACGCCCGGCAATTCGGGCGAGGCTGGCGGCGATTCCATCGACTTGCAAGCACTCAAGGAAAAGCATAACGCGCAACAATTTGAGTTTCGCGAATTGGCTTGGGTAGAGGCCGATGTTGCGCTCAAGGTAGAGCGTTGGATCGGCCTGCCGGGAGACGTACGCGAATCAACCTTACAAGTCAGCATACATGGCGGCGTGCTAAAAGCGCCGGTGCAAACTATCCTGGCGGAGGTTCCACTGGTCGGCGTAATCGATCTGGATGGCGCGGCGCCCGTTCCGGCATTCCAGATTGAAGTCGGCGCCGATCAGACGCAACTTGGGCAATTGGCGCGGCTACTCACCGGCGCCGAGGGGATGAAAGGCAGGCTCGGACATTTTCTGTTGCGCTTTGCCGCCACCGGAAAAAATATCGATGCGTTGCTGCACTCATTGGAAATGAAACTCGAGGTCGCCGACGCCGATTTAACTTACGGAAATATCGAAGGTGGCAAGCCGGTCGCGATACGGCTTGATCGCCTGATGGTCGAATTGCCGCCGGGTGGGCGGCTGAGCGGCGCATTTCGCGGCGCATTGCTCGGCGAGCGCTTTGCGGCGGATTTCAAAGGCGGGGATCTCGCCAGCTTGAGTGACGACGTTCAATGGCCCGTCGAAATCCTCGCCACGGGTTCCGGCACAACGCTCGGCGTCAAAGGAAAAATTGCCGCCCCGCAGGCGCATGCCACCACGGACCTTAGCATCGATTTGCGCACGCCACGAGCCGGCGACGTCGCGCGTTGGTTGGGGCTCTCGCCGACGAGCAGAGCGCCGGTAGCGTTGTCCGGCCGCGTGCAAGTAGAACGCAACGCGTGGCGGTTAAGCGATCTAAAGGTGCAACTGGGCAAGACGAAGTTCGCCGGAAATTTCGCGCGTGTCGGTATCGAGCGAAAGCCGCTGATACAAGCGCAGCTACGGGTTGAGAACTTGGAATTGGCGGAATTGGAATCCATGCTGCCGCCACCAAAGCCCGGTCCATCCAAACCGGTTATTGATCTGCCCATTCTTCCGCAAGGCGTGGATCTGAGCGACGCCGACATGGACGTGGCGATCCAGCGCATCGCGTTGACGCCGGCGCCGGTGACCGACATCACCTTCATCGGCAATATCCGAAACGGCAAGATGCTCGCCTCGCCATTCTCGGCGAAATACGCCGACACGGTATTTCGCGGCGCGATGGAGCTCGACATGCGCGGAAAAACGCCGCAGGCCACGGTTTGGGTTGCAGCGGAAAAACCCGACATCGGCCGGCTGTTGCGCACGCTCAAAGTGGTCGAGACCTTGGACGTAAAAGCGGATCTGCTGCAGTTACAGCTCATCGCCAAAGGCCATCGTTTGGGCGAGATGCTGGAACGCTCGGCGCTGGTCGGGTCGATCGATGCCGGGTCGCTGCTGTTAGGTGACGTTAACGGCAAAGGCGGCGTGCGCATTGCGCTGAGCAAAGGGGTAATCGAGGCGCAGCCGAAACAGCCGGTGCATGTGGATTTGGACGGCCTGATCGATCAGACGGAGGTCAAAATTCGCCTTGCCAGCGGATCGGTGTCGGAGTTACTGCACGCCTCCGCTCACGTGCCGTTTTCGCTGACGGCGGACGCCGCTGAAACCCACCTGGGGTTATCCGGTAAGGTTTCGTTGCCGATTTCCCAGCGCGAAGTCGAACTGCAATTGTCAGTGGCCGGAGCCAAGTTGAACTCGCTCGAGCAACTCGCACGCACGTCCTTGCCGCATTGGGGGCCATATGAACTCGAGAGCCGCTTTCGCGTTACCAACGCCGGTTACGAAATGCCCGGGCTTGCGCTCAAAGTCGGCGCCAGCGAGCTGACGGGCGCCGGACGTGTGACGCTGACAGGCGTACGTCCGAAGATCGAACTGCAATTGACCGCGCCGCGTATTCAACTGGACGATTTCAAATTAATTGCTGTGGCGCCCGCTGAAAAACCCCTCGCCATCGAGGGAAAAAAACTCAGCGAAGAAGAATTGCGTAAGAAGGCAAAAGAAGCCAGCGCGCAAACTGAACAGATGTTGAGCGCCGCGACGCTAAAGCGCCAGGACGTGACCCTCGCCGTCGAGGTTGGCGAAGTGCTCTCCGGTCGAGATCGCCTCGGTAGCGGGTCGCTGCGCGCAGTGCTCCACGACGGCAAGCTTGCGCTTGGCCCGGCCGAAGTCAATGTGCCGGGCGGCTCGGCGAAGCTGTGGGCAAGTTATTATCCGAGCGAGAAAGGGATCGCGCTGGACGCTAAAATTCGCGTCGATCGCTTCGACTATGGCGTGCTGGCGCGTCGACTTAAACCCGAAGCGAATGTGCAAGGACTTTTTAGCCTGGATCTGAATATCAAATCGCAAACGCCGAGCCTGGAGCGCGCCATGCAATTTGGCAGCGGCCAGTTGGACTTCGCCGTGTGGCCGCAGAACATGAAGTCGGGAATTTTTGATCTATGGGCGGTCAATCTCTTTGTCGCGCTGATTCCCGCGGTGGATCCTGCCAAAGAGTCCAAGGTCAATTGCGCGGTGGGGCGCTTCAATCTGAATAAAGGCATACTGACCGAGGATGCCATCTTGCTCGACACCAGCCGGATGCGAGTTACGGGAACGGCGCGGGTGGATTTCGATACCGAAGTGCTCGCGCTCAATCTCGCGCCGAAACCGAAGAAACCGCAATTCTTCAGTCTGGCGACGCCGGTGCAAGTGAGCGGCAAAGTCACCAAACCCAAAATTGAAGTCAGCACCAGCGCAGTGTTGGGCACCGCCGGCAAGCTGTTCACTTCTATAATCACCACACCTTTTGCGCGGCTGTTCTCAAAGGAGATTCCGCGTGATGGCCATGACGTCTGCGCCGATGCGCTGCGCCAGCCGCGCGCACCGCGCGCCACGGGCAAGCTTGCCGCGGGCGCAAACTATAACGACGGATTTTGCGCTATTCTCGCTGGTTGCCCAAGGGGATATTTCTAATGTGCGCCGCGCGATAACCCTCGATTACCTATGAAACTCTCGCGTATTCTGCTGCGACTGTATACCCAGACCTTGCACTTCGCCACGGAATATCTCGCGCGCAAGCTCAAGAATAATTTCTACTTGTTGCTGGCGGCGCTATTCACGTTGTTCATTCTGGTCGATGTGCTATTCCTGCACTCCGTGGTGGATATGCGGCAGAAGGCGTACGACGTCGTTATCAAAAATCGCTTCATCAAGCCGGCGCCGGATAGCGAAATCGTCATCGTCGACGTCAACGAAGCCTCGTTGAGTGCGATGGCGAAGGACTATGGGCGTTGGCCTTGGCCGCGGCAGGTTTTCGGCGAGTTCGTGGAAAACTTGGCGCAACAAAAACCCAGGGCCGTCGTCTTCGATATCTTGTTCAGCGACCCGGACGTTTTCAATGCCGACAGCGACGCCGCGTTCAATGACGCCATCGCCGCGACCGACAATACGTTTTTTCCGATGCTGCGGCTGCCCGAGGTGCATGACCACTTAAGCCAATTGCGTCCCAATATGATTCCGGGCGTCAAGCCGGCGCCGGGCGAAGCGCAGCAGGACGTCCCGATCGCCATGGTATTGCCTTTTTTCAAGGCGGCGCTGCAGGGTGGTCGCTTGGGCACGCACAATATTTATCCGGACCCCGATGGCGTGGCGCGCGCTTATCCGATGACCCACGCCGCCTATGGCTGGCGCATCCCGTCAATGCCGGTGCGCATCGCCGAGGTGTTGGGTTGGCGCATACCCGAGCGGCAAGAGATTCTGCTTAATTGGCGCGGCAAGCCATTTACTTATCGCTACGTGAGTTTCAGCGATGTTTACCTGGACATGTTGAACAAGCATCGCAAGCGGCCCGCGGACGAGTTCGCGGGCAAGATCGTCATCATCGGCTCCACCGCGCCCAGCCTGTTCGATATTAAAGTGACCTCGATGGCAAAACAGTTTCCCGGCGTGGAGATCCTTGCAACCGCCATCGATAACGTCAAGCACGACGATTTCATCCGCGTGCCGAATAGCCGCTGGCCGGTTTTTTTGGCGGCGCTGCTTATCCTTTGGCTCACCGCCTGGGCGTTTTACCAGGACGTCGAAGCGGATCGCTTCGCCAAAATTTTCGGCTTTTCGCAGATCGGATTACTGGCAATCTCCTATCTGACGATCAACTTTAGCAATTATTATTTCAACCTGGCGGGGCCGGTCTTCATCGCTTTTATTTATTTCTCGGTCGCGAAGTTGTACGCGATGGCCGCGGCTAAAGCGTTGGAACGCAACGTCGTCGCGCAAAGTTTGCGCGAAGGCGCCAGCGTGATTGCTACCATGGCGATGTTCGAGATCATAACCAAAGATGAGCTTGCCTTACCAGCCTTCTTGCGCACCCTTAAAAAAGCCGCCGAGAAGGCCGGCACTTATCCGAAAGATGTGGAGATGATGCGCGGTTCCCAGCGCGGCATCTGGGGCGTGCTGGCCAATATGCTGATCGTTACCTGGGCTCACGGCAATAGCGACGAGCAAGCAAGGTTGTTAGTGGAACGTGAGGCGAACGATTTGGTCGAGGCCATGCCGCGCCTAGTGGCTGCCGCTACAATCGCCGGTGAGAAATTGCAAGATCACACCATTCACACGTTGCCATTGGGCGTCGAAGGGGCGCATCCTACCGAACCGGAATGGCGCCAATTATTCGCGGAAACACTAGGGAAAATGAGGAAGACATGACAATGGAAAAATGCATTTGCATCGCTTTGAGCGCATCGATCTGGGCATTCGCAACGCCCACGCTGGCGCAAGAGCAGGGCGTGGCCGTGAAGTTGGACGACATTAAATCCGAGCCCTTCAAGGACGCCAAGACCTTAGGCGCCCTTCGCAAGGGCGATTCCGTCACCATCCTCAAAAAGCAAGGCGGCTGGATGGAGATCAAGGCTAACCAAGAGAAGGGCTGGGTGCGCGTGCTAAGTGTGCGAAAAGGCGCAGGAGGCAGCAACGCCGCCGCCGAAATTGGCGGCGTCGCAGGCATTGCCACCGGACGCGCCGGCACCGGCCAAGTGGTCAGCACCACCGGCGTACGTGGCCTCGGCGAAGAGGATCTCAAGAGCGCCAAGTTCAACGAGGCGGAATTGAAGAAGGCTGAGGCGGCGGCCATCGCGGCGGACGAAGCAAAGCAATTTGCCGCCAAGGGCGCGCTGGACGCCAGGCAGGTAAATTGGTTGCCTAGCACTAAAACTATTGCAAGCGAAGGGCGTTGATCATGAGCAAGAAACCTTATATTTGTATTGGGCTATTGGCGCTGGCCGTGCTCGGTTCGACGGCTAATGCCGACAATCTGCGCGACCGGCTGAAAGAACTGATGGATCGCAATAAACCGTCGCAACAAGCGCCGCAAGCCGCTCCGGCGAATGCGCCCACCGCCGAGGAGAAAGAATTCAAGATTCCGCTGGTCGGCAAAATTCCTCTTGAAGACGAAGTCCGTTTAGGCCGGCAAATCGCCGGCAATTTGCTCGGCGCGGCGCCGCTGGTGCAGGACGGCGCACTGCAGCAGTACGTTAACCGGGTTGGGCGGTGGGTGGCGCTGCAAAGCGAGCGGCCCGATTTGAAATGGACCTTCGGCGTGATTCAATCGGACGATATCAACGCGTTCGCCGCGCCGGGTGGCTATGTGTTCATCACGCGCGGCCTGTATGCCAAACTCAAGGACGAGGGCGAACTCGCCGGTGTGCTAGGACACGAGATCGCTCACGTACAGCAAAAGCATCACCTCAAAGTCGTGCAAAAAAGCCAACTTTTGGGCATCGGCGCGGACCTCCTGAAAAAACGCGTCGACCAGGGTGGGGCTGCGGCGCAGCGCGTCATCGGCAGCGGTGCGGAGATTCTTTCGCGTGGACTGGACAAGGACGCCGAGTTCGAGGCGGATCGATTGGGTGTGGTATTAGCGGCGCGGGCGGGCTATGACGCTTGGGGATTGCCTTCTGTGTTGCAGGAGATCAGCGCGGTCAGCAGCAGTGACAGCGCGGTGGGCATGCTGTTCAAGACCCACCCCCATCCCGATGAGCGCCTTAGCAGGCTCGGCGAGGCGATGGGGGAGCGGATGGATTCTCTGAAACCCTCCGATAACGGCAAGGGGCGGTTTTATAAGCTGGCGGCAAAGTCACCCTAGAAACGGCAGTTGAGCGCTGCTACGTTTATACAGCATGATGGTTTTGTTTTTGTGAACCGGCTTTAGCGTTATGGTTTGCTATTAACCCCGTGCTAATTGGGATGACCATCATCTTAGCGATTCGACTTTGCGTACACTCGTAGTTCTCACGCAGCGTCACGGTCGACTTGATCCGAGAAATTCGTGATATTCACTTCGCCCGCGCGGCTCGAGAGTTGGAAACTTAAACGGGCACCTTCGAATGCCCGTTTTATTGGGCGCTTACCAGACAACTTTGACATAAGAGTAATCCTGAATTTTCTGGTCTCCCGAAATCAGTGTTGCATCGAGCGCCAACGCCGTTGCGACAATCATCCGATCGGCGGGATCGGCGTGAAAGTTTCCCGGTAAGTTGACTGCCTGGTAGGCAACCGAGTTATCTACGGGATGAAACTTTGTGCCGGACACGCTTGTTGCTTCATTCAGCCAGCTTGGAAAGTCGATCGCGAAACTCAATCTGCCGCGCGCTACGAGCATCGCGATTTCCCAGACGCTGATGCTGGAAATGCGCAGGTTGGATTCCGCAAGGTTGCGCTCGATGAGTCTTTGCGTCTTGCGACTGAGCCGTTCCGGCGCCGTCAACCACCATACCCAGGCGTGCGTATCCAGCACGATCACCTCAAAGACTCCCAGACTTCCGGGACAGGATCGAAAGGCTGTTCGTAGCGCTTGAGCGTTCCGCGCAATTTTGCGAGTGGGTCGGTAGCCGATTTCGCGGCTTCCCGATAAGGTATGATTTTTAACACGGGTTTACCGCGGTCGCTGATTATCAGTTCCTCCTGGGTTTCCTGCACATGACGAAAATACTGCAACGCGGCAGGCTTAAACTTCGACTTGGATATAGTAGTGGGCATCGCAATCTCGACTATTTTGACCATAGTCATAATACCATAGTCATTTTAGTTAGTGAGTAAGATGCCGCGGGCATTCGCGACGTGCTTTAATTCTGTGTGGATTGCGGCTAAACTCATAGTTACGAACCGTTGGCCGGCGAACCTTACTTGAGGGCGAGATGAAGTTTGATTGCGCGCTCCACGTCCTTCATTGATTCGTTGCCGAGTTGACCGGCACGGTCATTCACCAATCTGGTCTTTGCAATGGTTCGGATCTGCTGCGCCAGCACCTTGGAATCCCTCGGCAATCCACTCATCTTGATGGTTAACTTCACCTCGAACGGAAAAATACGCTCGATGCTGGACGTAAGCGGAAGCACGGTGACAGTCGACGATGCGCGATTATTAGCATCATTGCTGACGATAAGTACCGGACGGCGTTTGTTTATTTCGCTGCCAACCGTTGGACTCAGATCGGCAAAATAGATCTCACCACGCTTCATCGATCAAGCCATCACTTGACAAGCAGTCCCAATCGAGATCAATCTTCGCGCTTGCTTCGCCATAGGCTCCCTCTAACTCACGCTCCCGTAGTAATGCGAGCGCTTCTTGGACGACCTCAGAGCGAGTCTTGACTGAATGAGACTTTTGGTAACGTGCGACAAATTCCAAGGTGGCGACCGGAATGGAAATGGAGAGTTTTTCAACGGTCATGTATCGTTTGAGTCGCAATGATAGTAGCATCATGGTAGCACAATCAGTAACACCAAAAGACAGGAGCCAACAAAAAAGGCCGCACTCGGCGGCCTTTTCAGAGGATCACAGAGAGGAACTAGAAATCAAACTGCGCGCGGAAGGTGATGGCTTTTTCGTCCTCGGTTTGAATTGAGTTAACCGTGATCGGTGTGCCGAAATCCGTTTGGATATAGTTCAACAAGAAGCGCGTGTTAGGCGTTGGCAACCACTTCAGGCCAACGGTGTAGGCTTTCGCTTCGTTGGTAAGCCCGGTGGCCAGGACACCCGTGCCGAGCGGATTGTCGGCGACGAGACGGAAGTCCGAAGCGTCAAAGTTGCTGTAACGCAGGCCCAATTCCCATGCACCCCAGCCGCTGCCCTTGGGCGAGAAGTTGTTGTTCGGACGTAAACGGCCAAATGCGCCATTGCGATAACTCGCTGCATAAGGTTCGCCGGTGATCGCCCAGTTGACGGCGGCGTACCAGGCGTCGACTTTGCGGTCAAAGGCCACGCCTAGGGCGCTAGTGCCGCCGTATTTTGCTTCGGTGTATTCCGCTTGGAACTTAACCGGGCCAATGGCGACTGCGCCTTCCAGGCCGGTGCGGGTGCGATCTACATTGGCGCCGGTAAACGCCCCGGCTGAAAAATAGGTCAGGCCACGACCTTCGGTGCGGCTGTTGGCGACTGCGGCAACCGGAATTTTGCCTTCGGAATAA
Organism: Pseudomonadota bacterium; assembly: GCA_031380185.1. Lineage (GTDB taxonomy): Bacteria > Pseudomonadota > Gammaproteobacteria > Burkholderiales > JALYOK01 > JALYOK01. The sequence continues at coordinate 2,561 of JANNFT010000332.1, read as the reverse complement.
GCCGCCGCCAAGTGGTAAACCGCATTTTTTTGCCCCACCATTTCCGCGATGTTGACGCCGACACGGCCAATGTAATCAGTGCCGTCGGTGATGCGATCGTTTTCGTTGTTGTTTTTGCCTTGGCCGGTGGAAACCGCAACGCCGTAGAACAGGCCGGGCAATGGTGTGCCATGAACCATCGCGCCGCGTTCTTTGGCGGGAACAAGCGCGTTCATGACCGAGCGTTCTTGAAAGTCTAAGAAACGCGAACTGGTTTGTTCTTCCAAGCTAAACGGCATCTTGAATTGGCCGAAGCGAAACTGGGCACTTTGCCACCAGCCGACGTTGAACCATGCGACATCCAAATGCGAGGTTTGGCGAAAGTCGTTGCTGGTCGCCGAGGTACAAGCCGTCGCCGTACACGTGGTGCTCGTGGTCGCGGCATTCGATCCGGCCAGCCCCGCAAAATCCGCGCTCAAATCAAATGTGTAGTAATCCCAAAATTTTCCTGCCACTGTCAAGTAAGCGCGGCGAATATCGAATGTGTCAGCGATTAAATTATCTTCGCCGCTGAAGTTGCGATAGTCCAACTGCATGCGGCCATTCAAACCGATGGAGTTTTTCTTATCGGCTGATTCCCAACGAATACCGTCGCTGAAGTTGCCGACCATTTCGGTTTTGGCGCGATCTTCCGCCTTGGTGTTTTTCTCTGACTCGTCCTGGCGGCGCTTGCGTGCGACTGCGCGTTCACCCTCGCGAACCTCGATTACCTCCCTATATTCTTCCTCATTGATAATGCCTTTTTCCTTAAGCTTCTCGATCAAATTGTCGAGGGCGTCGGCGTGAGCGATCGGCGTAAACGCTATGCCCAGCACGGCGCTAAGCGCAAGCGCGAGGAGGGTTTGTTTCAAGGGGGAATTTACAAAATTCAACGCTTTTGCTGCCACGATATAGGCTCCTTAACACTTGGTTTAGATTGAATGAAGGCAAGTTTATTAAGGAAACATGACAAATTTGTGACAAACCGCTGGCGTGGGATCACGCGGTATAATCAGACGCGAATCAGATGGATTTAAATGACCATGGGCCTTACCGATCAACTCATACTGCAATTCGACCGCGCGCTACGAACGGTTTTTGCGCCGGCGCAGGCGCGGCGCGAATCGCCGGCACGAGCTGAAATGGAATCACCTGTCGCGGCGGAAGAAAAAACCAACTCGATTCGTTTGATGCGGATCAATCACACCGGCGAAGTCTGCGCACAGGCGCTTTATCAAGGCCAAGCGCTCACTGCCAGAAACCCGGAGATCCGCGCCACGCTTGGTCGCGCAGCCGATGAAGAACAGGATCATTTGGCTTGGTGCGAAAGTCGGCTGAACGAGCTTGGCGGCCGTAAGAGCTTGCTTAACCCACTGTGGTACGGCGGCTCGTTCGCCCTCGGTGCGTTTTCGGGTCTGCTCGGCGATCGCTGGAATATGGCGTTCCTCGCGGAAACCGAACGCCAAGTTGAAGGCCATCTCACCGGTCATCTCGGTCAATTGCCCGCGAGCGACGCAAAAAGCCGTGCGGTGCTGGAGCAGATGCGGCGCGATGAGTCAGCCCACGGCGCAACTGCGCAAGCCCACGGCGCAGCGGAAATGCCGGAGCCGTTGAAGATCGCGATGCGCGTCGGCTCGCACGTGATGAAGTCGACCACGTATTGGATTTAGAAACATCGACGCTCGGACGGCGCTTGATCCACCCTGCAACAACGACCCTGTCATTCCCGCAAAAGCGGGAATCCAGGTTGCCCGGCGCAGAATGGATTCGCGCTTGCGCGGGAATGACAACTTATGGAATTTGAAGTGCATTTTCCTAAGTTATCTAGCAATTTTCTTAATCTTGCTCGGCCTCTCCGGCTGCGCCACCATCACCTACTACTGGCAAGCCCTCAACGGCCAAGTTGAAATTCTAAACAAAGCGCGCCCGATCGAAAGCGTCCTTCAAGATCGCGAAATCAAGCCTGAACTAAAGCAGCGACTCACGTCACTGCTGGCGATGCGCGAGTACGCCAGCCACGAACTGAAACTGCCGGACAACAAAAGCTATCGCAGTTACGCCGATCTGAAACGACCCTTTGTGATTTGGAACGTTTTCGCGACCACGGAATTTTCCACTGAGTTGACGCAGTGGTGTTTTCCAATTGCCGGCTGCGTCAATTATCGTGGTTATTTTTCCAAAGAGCGCGCTGACCAATTCGCGAAAGCGTTACCGGCGCAGATGAGCGACGCGTTTGTGGGCGGCGTGCCTGCCTATTCCACGCTCGGCTATTTCAATGATCCGATTCTTAATACGTTTATTCATTATCCGGAAGTCGAGCTCGCGCGGCTTTTATTCCACGAGCTTGCTCATCAAGTGCTGTACGTGAAAGACGATTCAATGTTCAACGAATCCTTTGCAACCGCGGTGGAACAAGAGGGAATCGAGCGATGGCTGGAGAGCCAATGGCCCAAGGCCACCCCGTCGGGGCGCGGACTTTCAGCCACTTGGCAAATGGCGCAGGCGCGCCGTGCCAGTTTCCAGCACTTAGTTTTGAAATATCA
>JANNFT010000296.1:0-16620 GCA_031380185.1 Pseudomonadota bacterium | reverse complement strand
GACAACACGGTTTCCCGCGTCGGCGGTGCTTAAGGTTTTAATTGCCGTCAAAATCGGCTATGAGTTTATGGATACCCACGCCGCCTGCCGAACCTACAATATTCTGTTGGAAGAGGGGCGCAAGGTTGCGGCTGCATTAATAATTGCGTGACCGCATCGCGATCATTTGAGTTTTTTCCAAACGTTGGTAGTGGACGTCTTTTCCCAGACTTTGACCTAGAAACGGCAGTTGACGGCTCTTTCGAGGATCCAGCCTCATGATTTTAATTTCTCCTCAGAACATCAAACAAAAAAAATGGCAGACAACGTGTTTGCGACCCATAAGGTCTTAAACCATTTGTCTGCCAAGCGCTGCATCCGAGACGGCTGGGCCAACGCGGCCCGATACTTTTTGTAGTTCTTCTTCGTTTATTGTGCTCTTGTTCTAATAAATATACAAGCAGATTTCATGCCATTGCATCTATTTTTGTGTGGTTTCACTAAGTATATGTTATTTAAATAAAAAGTTTTATAACCCGGAACTAAAAATATATCAGCCAAACTATCAATAACGCTCGATTGTACGAAAAAAATTATTAATATCAATGTCTTAAATAACTTCATCGAAATCTAAAATCGTGTCGGGGTTGTTTTCGGAAACAAAGTGCGCGTTATATTATTTAACACTATGATATTTAACAAATTAATTAATAAAATTGATAAGCAATAATGAATTTCACAGTAAAACATTGCGTTTCATAATGCAAAAAGTGTCGATATTTTTTACACTTGCGATTCGCATAGTCAAAAAAAAAGACCACCCGAAGGTGGTCTCTTTGGCTGCACCGCAATTTAGTTGAAGCTTCGTCGTCGGGCACTATTGCCGTCGCGATCCGGCCGGCCTGTGCTTGGCGGCGCAACATTACCGCGATTGTCGCCGGTTCGAGCATGTTTCACGCCGGTGGGTTTGCTGTGTCCGCGAAACTCCGCTTGAGTGCGGTTGCGGCCCGCTGCATGCGGTTTGCGTGCGGGACGCTCTTCGCGCACCTTTGGCTCAAGCCCCGCGATAGTATCGACCTGAACCTGCTGGCCGGTAAAGCGCTCGATGTCGCGCACCAAGCGACGCTCACTTGGGTTGATCAGGGTGACGGCCATACCGCTGCGCCCGGCGCGGCCGGTGCGGCCGATGCGATGGACGTAATCTTCTGCTTGGCGTGGCGCGTCGAAGTTGATGACGTGGCTGATGCCGGCGACGTCGATGCCGCGGGCGGCCACGTCGGTCGCCACTAACACTTTGGTGCGACCGTCGCGCATACCTTTTAGCGTGCGGTTACGTTGGCCTTGGCTCATATCGCCGTGCAACGCGTTGGCCAAAAAACCTTGTTCCCGCAACGTATCGGAGAGTTCATCGGCGCTGCGCTTGGTCGCGGTAAACACCAACGCTTGATCGATGCTGACGTCGCGCAAAAGATGGTCGAGCAGTTTATTTTTATGCGACAAACTATCGGCAAACATCATGCGCTGGTCAATATGCGCTTTCAGTTCCTGCGTAGAAGCGATTTCGATGCGTTGGGCATTGCGCGTGAGTTTTTTCGCGAGCGTTCCAACCACACCGTCCAGCGTCGCCGAGAACATCAGCGTTTGGCGAGTCGCCGGCGTACGTCCGACAATGGTTTCGATGTCGTCGATGAAACCCATATCCAACATGCGATCGGCTTCGTCTAACACCAGTATTTCCAGACGTTTAAAATCGATCCCTCCGCGCTCCAACTGGTCGAGGAGGCGGCCCGGCGTGGCAACGACGATATCCACCGGCGCTTGCAGTTGTTTCAATTGCAGCGGGTAAGGCATGCCGCCGACTAGACAGGCGACTTTAAGGCGCGGCAACTTGGCGCCGTAGGTACGGGCGGCTTTTTCCACTTGTAGTGCGAGTTCGCGTGTGGGCGTGAGCACCAAAATTCTTGGGCCTCTTCCTTGAACTGCAGCCGGATTGGCGAGGCGCGTCAGGCTGGGAAGCAAAAACGCCGCGGTCTTACCGCTGCCTGTGAATGAGGAAACTAATAAATCTTGCCCAGCCAGCGCGGCGGGAATCGTCTTCGCTTGGACCGGTGTGGGAGTTTCATAACCGACGCTGTTGAGCGCCAACAAAACGGCGGGATCTAAGCCTAATTCCGAAAAACTCATGGATTGCCTTTTCAATTCGCCGCACGGAGTTTTGCTCCAGCGGCATTATTTCTCGATTAAAAGAGAAAAAAAGATCGCGACCGCTGCAAATGCACGGAAGACGACAACACATCGAATATCGGCGCCAAACCTTTGTGCCGCGATGCGTTGCCTATTGAAAAAACTTGGAGGCGTTGCGAAAAGGGTCGGGACGAGAAGCGACAACTTACGAAACAGCTTCACTCAAATAAACCGTACCGGAGCCGGAAATTTCAGAATGCTGCGTCGCACAACGCGGACTATACGCGAGTGAGAAATTTAAAGCGAGAGATTTTTGCGCGACACCTTAGTGTCATTCACCGTTCCTTCCCTGGGCCGTCCTTCAGAAAATCGGACGTCTGAACAAGTCGCTTGAAGACGCCCATGGATATTGACTCGTGCGGCATGCATCGCTAGGACGCAAATCAGGTATGGATCGTGGCGCGGCGCTATCAAGCGAAGGCTAAATCCAAATCTGTTAACTTAGCCGCATCTGAATCAGCCCGCGCTGCTAGATTGTTTGCAGTTCTAGTACTTGACCGCCCTTGCCATGCAGAAAAACAAACATGGCCTTGCCTTGGTCGTGCCAATATTCCGTGGCCGATTGGAAAATCTCGACCACGGTTTCGAGTTGGCTTTCGTGGTGATCGGCGAAAGGATCGAAGTGATCGAATAGGATTACATAGCCGTTGGCGGCATCGCCCTCTTCGACCCAAGAGAGGTCCGTCAAGCAATCTTCTAACGCATCCCAGTTATGGCCAAAGGTTTCGGGGAAGTGCATCGCCAATGCGGCGTGATTCAGGAACTGTTCCTTCTTCTCGATTTTTTTTCCTTCCAGATGAAAAAACAAAAAACCTTTCGCTTTGGCTTGTTGTTCCAAATCCTTCACCGTCGGCATGGTTTTTAGCAGATAAACCCCAGGCCGGATGCGGTCGTCCAATAGCGTGCTAAAGGATTTCATCGATTAGGAACCTCTGATTAAGTCCATCACTGAACAATGCGTTGAAAAGTACTGTAGTGATCGCTGCTGTAATAAAAATCACCCAACTCGCCTGCAACAATGCGGCGCGCGCCACGGTCATGGGCGCCGGGTGTTTTGACGGTATATTCCTTGTAGTAACCGCGCGCTTGACGCGGCAAATTACGTTCGCGATTGCCGAAAACCGCGCCGTCCTTACGATATGGAAATGGCCCGCCTTTCTTGATGAGTTGCAGTGTCGCCTGTCCTTCGCGCGGAAGATCCGCAGCAGCAATGTCGGTGAATGAAATTTTAAAAGATTCTTGCGCGGAATCCCGTGCGCCGGCGAAATTGGCGGCGACGACTAACAGCGCCGCAATCGCGCAACACAGCAAAGCCCCGGCATATTTTTGCATCGCAGTCATGGCGAAGACTTGTACGGACACCCGGTCTTGACGCAATCGACGTATAAATGCAAGGAGTGATCATGAATCTCGAAACCGCGTTCCTTGGCGATTTTCTTTTGCCGCTTCTCGATTTCTTCGTCGAAAAATTCTTCGACTCGGCCACACTGCAAGCATACCAAATGATCGTGATGGCCGCCCCGGTTTAGTTCGTACACCGCTTTGCCGCTTTCAAAGTGGTGGCGCACCAACAGTCCCGCTTGCTCAAACTGCGTCAACACCCGATAAATCGTCGCGAGACCAATGTCGAGCCCTTCTTGCATCAGTATGCGATAGACATCGTCGGCCGTGAGGTGACGCACGTCGGTATTTTCGAACAGATCGAGAATCCTCAGGCGTGGCAACGTTGCCTTAAGTCCCATATCTTTTAAATCCTTGGGCTCACTCATGATCATCGCTTCCGGGAGTTTTCACCATTATAATGCGCTATCCATGATCTTTAGTCGCGAATGTGCGAATACCCTATGTCGATCCGTTTGCGTCACCGCTTAGTGCCGATTGGCTTGATAATTTTCACCGCCGCCTGTAGTGCGCTCACCCCGTACCGGCTGCCGATTCAGCAGGGCAACATCGTGAGTAGCGAAGCCTTGGCTAAACTGCAACCCGGCATGTCAAAAAATCAAGCGGCACAGATTTTGGGCACACCATTATTGAACGATATATTTCATTCTAACCAATGGGACTACGTTCATTACCTGCGCAAACGCGGCACGATGTCGGAAAAGAATCACGTGGCGCTCATTTTCGAAGAAGAAAAACTTGCGCGCCTAGTCGGCGAGGGCGCACCGGTGCTTGCGCCAATGGCCGAGCAGGAAATGCCCGCCGTCGCGCCGAAAGTGAAAGAACCTACCGAAACCAAATGACGGCGCTGAATGTTTGCGTCGCCGGCAGCGGCGGCCGCATGGGGCGCACGCTGATCGAATTGGTGCAACAAGCCGAGGATTTAAGATTATCCGCGGCGTTAGAAATTTCCGGTAGCCCGGCACTGGGCCGCGATGCCGGCGAAGCCATGGGTGTTGCGACCGGCGTAGTGATTAGCGACAACGTCGCGTCCGTCCTGAAAGCGAATGATGTTTTGATTGACTTCACTCGCCCGGAAGGAACTTTGGAATACCTAAAAGCCTGTCGCGTCAACAACACAAAAATTGTCATCGGCACCACCGGATTTTCTGCCGAGCAAAAGCAATTGATAGCCGCTGCGAGCCGCGATATCGCGATCGTGTTTGCGCCGAACATGAGTGTCGGCGTAAATGTGTGTTTGAAGTTATTAGACATGGCGGCGCGCGTGTTATCCGAAGGTTACGATATCGAAATTGTCGAGGCCCATCATCGCCACAAAGTTGACGCGCCGTCGGGCACGGCACTACGTATGGGTGAGGTCGTGGCGCAAGCGCTCGGGCGTGATTTGAAAGATTGCGCGGTTTACGGCCGCGAAGGCGTGAGCGGCGAACGCAAGCCGTCGACCATCGGATTCGCCACCGTGCGCGGCGGCGACATTGTCGGCGACCACACCGTGATGTTCGCCGGCGTCGGCGAGCGAATCGAGATCTCGCATAAAGCGTCCAGTCGCGCGACGTTTGCGCAAGGCGCGCTGCGTGCCGCGCGCTTTCTCGCGACCAAGTCAACGGGCCTATATGACATGCAAGACGTGTTGGGCTTTTCGTTGACAAAGGCGTAACCGCCAAGAGATAATCGGCGACTTTGATAATGCGGCCAATTAGCTCAGTTGGTTAGAGCGACGGAATCATAATCCGCAGGTCCGGGGTTCGAGTCCCTGATTGGCCACCACCCATTTCCACCAAAGACAACTGATCCGCACCTCGTTGATTTACCTTCGAACCCGTTCCGGCGTCGGCGCCTTTGTTTGGTGTATGTTGTTAAGTTTTGCCTCGATTGGGCATACGCAAGCGCGCGATTTTCCGGCGTTTTCGAAGCCCGGCATATTGAAAGAATTTGCGCGGCCGCTGGTCAAAATCGGTTCAAATACATTTCAACTGGCGCCTGCGGCGCGCATCTTCGACCAAAACAATCGTTTGATCCAACCTGCAAACTTGCCGGCGGGCGCCAAGATCATCTACAAGCTCGAAGCGCGAACCGGGTTTGTTCATGCGATTTGGTTACTGGCGCCGGGCGAGACGGTGAGTATTGAGCAATAGCCTATGGCGAAAAAGCTTTACATCAAGACCTTCGGTTGCCAAATGAACGAGTACGACTCGGACAAGATGGCCGACGTGTTGCATGCGTCCGAAGGTTTTGAGAACACCAACTCTCCCGAAGATGCCGACGTGATTTTGTTTAACACTTGTTCCGTGCGCGAAAAAGCGCAGGAAAAAGTGTTCAGCGATTTGGGCGCAGTGCGCCATTTGAAGCAACTGAATCCTAATTTATTAATCGGTGTCGGAGGCTGCGTCGCCAGTCAAGAAGGCGCGGCGATAGTTCGTCGCGCGCCTTATGTCGATCTGGTGTTTGGGCCGCAAACCTTGCATCGCCTGCCGGATTTGATCGCCAAGCGCCGCCAATCCGGCCGCGCTCAGGTGGATATTTCCTTCCCGGAAATCGAGAAATTCGATCACTTGCCGCCGGCGCGAATCGACGGCCCGACAGCGTTCGTTTCCATCATGGAAGGTTGCAGCAAGTATTGCAGCTTTTGCGTCGTGCCTTATACCCGTGGTGAAGAAGTCTCGCGCGGTTTCGAAGATGTGTTGACGGAAATCGCGGATCTCGCCGATCGCGGCGTCAAAGAAGTCACGCTGCTTGGACAGAATGTGAATGCCTATCGCGGCAGAATGGAGAACGGCGAGATCGCCGATTTCGCGCATCTGTTGGATTACGTTGCGGCGATGCCTGGTATTGCGCGCATTCGCTATACCAGTTCCCATCCGCGCGAATTTTCGCAGCGGCTGATCGACGCCTATGAGAAAATTCCGCAGCTCGTGAGCCAGGTGCATCTGCCGGTGCAATCGGGATCGGATCCCATACTTGCCGCGATGAAGCGCGGCTACACTGCGCTCGAATACAAATCGATCATCCGCAAATTACGCGCGGCACGGCCCGATGTATCGATTTCATCGGATTTCATCATTGGCTTTCCCGGAGAAACCGAGCGGGATTTTCAGGCGACCATGAAACTAGTCGATGATGTCGGATTCGACGGAAGTTACAGTTTCATCTACAGTCCACGGCCCGGTACACCGGCAGCGGAGTTGGAAGATGGCGTTACGCGCGAGGTAAAACTCGAACGCTTGCAGCGCTTGCAACTTAAAATCGAGGAAAATTTGAGGTTGTTCAGCCAGAGCATGGTCGGCTCGACGCAGCGAATATTGATCGCGGGGACAGCGAAAAAAAATGCCGACGAACTGTTTGGTCGTACCGACAACAATCGGGTCGTTAATTTTCCCGGCCAGCCGCGCTTAATTGGCCAATTCGCCGAAGTAAAAATTATTTCCGCCATGCCGCACTCGCTGCGTGGTGAGTTACTGTTGCGGCACTAGCCTTTGAAGCCTGCGGTTCAAATCTTTCCCTTCGACGTGAGTTTCACTCCCGTTGATAACCAACGGTTGGCGAACCTCTGCGGTCCGCTCGATGGCCACCTGCGGCAAATCGAGGCGGCGCTCAAAGTGACAATTACGCGGCGCAGTGAAAATTTTCAGATCGATGGTCCTGAGGACAGTGCCGCGAAAGCGGAGAAAGTGCTGCGCGCGCTGTATCAGTCCGCGACAAGGGAACTCCACGTCGAAGACGTGCAACTGCATCTAATAGAAATCATTTCCGCTCAAGCGCCAGGCGTGAATAGCGTGCAATCGCCGATGCTACTGACGCGCCGCGGTGATCTGCGCGGCCGCACGCCACGCCAAATCGAGTATCTCAACAACATTCAAACGCACGACATAACCTTCGGCGTTGGCCCGGCCGGCACCGGCAAAACCTATCTCGCCGTCGCCTGTGCGGTGGATGCGTTGCAGCGAGACAAAGTGAAGCGGCTTGTGCTCGTGCGTCCGGCGGTAGAGGCCGGCGAGAAGCTTGGCTTTTTACCCGGCGACCTCGCGCAAAAAGTCGATCCTTACTTGCGCCCGTTGTATGACGCGCTGTACGATTTGATGGGTATCGAGAAAGTGGAAAAACTATTCGAGCGCGGCACCATCGAAATCGCGCCGCTCGCCTACATGCGCGGGCGCACGCTAAACCATTCTTTTATCATTCTCGATGAGGCGCAAAACACCACACCGGAACAAATGAAAATGTTTTTAACGCGCATCGGCTTCGGCACTAAAGCCGTTATTACCGGCGACGTCACGCAAATTGATTTGGCGCGCGGCCAGAAGAGTGGTCTGATCGATGCGCGCAACGTACTGCAAGATATCGAAGCGATTGCGTTCACCATATTCCAGTCGGAAGACGTGGTGCGCCACCCGATCGTGCAAGCAATCGTCAACGCCTACGAGCGCCATGCCAAGGGCAATCAAGCCTAGATTCGTAGGGCGCCTACTATTCAGTCGAACGTTTGTTAGTAGGTTACTTCCCTTTCAAGGGGAAGGTCAGGACGGGGTGGCCTAAGGCCATGGGGATGGGTCAACGCGCTTAGGCCCATCTCTACCCCAATCCTCCCCTTGAAAGGGCGAGAGAGATTTTGTGATTGTTCAGAAATAACCGGCTTTCAACTATGCGTATTGGCGAAGCTAAATTGTCTCTTGCGGTTCAGTACGCTTCAAAGGATCTACGTCAGCCCTCGCGTTCGCAGCTACGCCGCTGGATCAGCGCCGCGTTGGCGCTCGATGCCGCGATCACGCTACGCATCGTCGATGCCAAAGAAGGCCGCGAACTAAACCGCGCTTACAGAAAAAAAGACTATGCGACCAACGTGCTGACCTTTGTTTACGATGAGCCACTGGACGGCGCAGTACATGGCGACATCGTGTTGTGCGCGCCGGTTGTCGCCAAAGAGGCGCGCGAACAAAGCAAAAAATTGCCTCATCATTATGCTCACCTGGTCACTCATGCAACGTTGCATTTGCAAGGCTACGACCACGAAGATGGGTGCGCTGCCGAGGTCATGGAGCGGCGCGAAATTGATTTACTTGCACGGATGAGGATACCCAATCCGTACCGCTCTTGAAAGCGACTAATTGAAAATACAAAACCAAACAGCGTCGATCCGGCAATGCGCCACAAAGACCGTCGTCGAAGCGGGCTGGGCGCCAACTATCGTCATCGCGTTGCATATCCTTTTGTCGCGCGGATTCAACGCTTATGCCGCCATTCCCGGGGTCGATTTACCAATGCATTTCCTGGGCGGCGTCGCCATGGCGTTCTTCTTTCACCGCGCATCGATAAACGGATCGAAACGGGGATTATTGGGACCATTTCATCCGACCACCCATGTTCTTTTGGTATTTTTCGCAACGTGCAGCGCAACCGTGTTTTGGGAGTTTGCGGAATTCGTTAATGATCGTTATTTCGACGGCCACACTCAAGTGGGTTTAACCGATACCATGGTGGACATGTCGATCGGAATATGCGGCGGAATAACACTGTTAAGCGCTGTGAAGCGACGCGTGGCACGCCTCGATTCGCACCCAGTTGAGGGTGAATCCGCGTAGCAGGATCGGCGCCTCAGCCGCACCAGTCTTGGTTCCTGGCGTGGCATGCTGCATCAGCCAATGCTCCGAGGCCAGTGGCTAGTCCGTGTCCATGCGCTTCTCCGGGGTGATACCGGCGTGCTGCCACAGTCCGGATTGTTGTAAAATCACAGGGCGCGGCGTGCGGCAAGCACGGTGCGAGACAAAACCAACCGCAAATAAGGAGGAACTTAGTATGAGCAATTCAATCGCAACGCCGAAGTCACATTTCAAATTCGCACGCTGGACACTCGCTTTGTTGTTTGCCGGCTACGCCAACGCCGCTGACAATGCAGCCCAGATCAACGTAGGCGACAATTCGTTTAAGTGCATTACCGAGATGACGCCGGTGAAGCATTTCTTTGTCGATAATTTACTTGGGAATCTCGACGCGACCGTTAAGGTAGCGAACGCCGGTACCGGGGATTATCCTGCTGGAACGGTGTTGCAAATTATGCCGAATGAAGTCATGGTCAAACACAATAGTGGCTTTAGTCCGGCAACGCGCGATTGGGAATTTTTTTGGATCGATATCACCAAGGAAGGACAGAAAATTTTCACCCGTGGCTTTGCAGAGGTCAACAATCGTTTAGGATTAAATTGTTTTGCCTGCCATGTGAAAGCCAAGCCCGAATTTGATTTCGTTTGCGAGAATGATCATGGCTGCGATCCGATTCCGGTGACGCGCGAAATGTTCGGCGCCCTGCAACGCACCGATGCGCGTTGCAAGGGATCGGAAAACGTCAGTGCGGTAGATCAGGAATCCTTGAAGCAATTGGGCGAAATCGTAAAGGCGCTGACGGAGAAAAAATAGTCATTGGCCAGCGTCATTCCCGTGACGGCGGGAATTCAGTGACTTTAATTTGAACGACACTGCGTCCCCGCCTTCACGGGGACGACGATATTGTTAGTGTGGCCCTCCGCAGCGAAACTATCGCTCGGCTAGTTGCTGATATACGCCGGCCGATTTCGCGCGGTCAACGACCACGTTGGTAGCGTCTCGTATCTTCCCGGGAGACTGCCCAATGGTTGGCGGCGTCCATTGAGTACACCAGCCATCGATGCTTACCTTACCCTCGATGATGACGCATTCGCCATCGCCGACGTAAAGCATGCATTTGCCGCAGGTGCGGTTTTCATATGGGAAATCGCGATAACCGACGGTTTCTCTGGGGCGTTTCTTCAGGCCCGAAGGTGGCGCAGGACGTGGCTCGTCGGCGCGTATGGATAGGGCGAACATAGATGCGATGCTGCCCAACACAAATCGAAAAAATCGACGACGCAGGGTCAATGAAGTTTGTTTTTGCACTGGCTCTCCTCGGTGACTGTCAGCGAGTTCGGATTCAACGACACACGTCTCAAGACGTGTGTCGTTGATGCGACACGACACGACAAACCATGGTATCAAAATTTCCATCGGCTTGCGTACTGTCGCGAGCATCGATGAAATGTTTGCGACTGACTGGCTGGAAAACCAATAGCAGTGCGGCGTTTTAACCATGCCATGCCACAAGCCAAGCCCGGCGGCCGTGCTGGCGTGGTTGCCGGCGGCATTCGATTCAATAAGTTGACGCTGCCGGTCGTCCGATGTAGTGTGACGCATCGCATTAACCCAAGACTGTATGGACGAATCCCGACCAAGTTGGATGGAGCGCCTCTCCGCGTTCTTGTTGCGCGCTCCGGAAGACCGCGAGGAGTTACTCAAACTCCTCAATACTGCCCACGAAAATGAATTGATCGACGCCGAAGCGCTGTCGATGATCGAAGGGGTGTTGCAGGTGTCGGAAATGCAAGTGCGGGATATTATGATTCCGCGCTCGCAAATGGACGTCATTTCCATTGACCAAACGCCGGATCAGTTCATTCCCTATGTCATCAGCACAGCGCACTCGCGTTTTCCGGTGGTCGACGACAATAAAGACAACGTGCTCGGCATCTTGCTCGCGAAAGATTTGCTGCGCTATTACGCCGGCGAAGAAGAATTCAACGTACGCGATATGTTGCGCCCGGCCGTGTTCATTCCGGAGTCGAAGCGGCTCAATGTTTTGCTCCGGGAATTTCGCGCCAATCGCAATCACATTGCCATCGTAGTCGACGAATATGGCGGCGTGTCCGGTTTAGTCACGATTGAAGACGTCCTCGAGCAAATCGTCGGCGACATCGACGACGAATACGATTTCGATGAGGCGGAAGACAATATTATTCTCGATCGCACCGGTCGTTATCGGGTCAAGGCGTCAACGGAAATCGCCGACTTCAACGAGAAGCTTGGCGTGCAATTCAGCGACGAGGATTTCGATACAGTGGGTGGCTTGGTCGTGAATTTGTTCGGGCGCATGCCCAAGCGGGGCGAGCGCGTCGACACGCAAGGTCTCAGCTTTCAAGTATTGCGCGCCGATAGCCGCCGACTGCATGTATTGTTGGTTGATCGCGTGAAGGCCGAGATTCCCGAATCAACCGGCATATGAATTTGAATTCGGAAATTACCGTAGCGAATCTAAAGATTCGCCGTAACGATCTTGCCGAATGATTGACGTCTTGCGTCGGATAGGATTGCCTGCAATCCTAGCGGCGTTGCTCGGCGTTGCGACCACCTGTAGCTTCGCGCCGTTTAATTTGCCGCTGCTGTCAATTGCCACGCTCGCGGCATTGATCTTTCTATGGCGGCGTTTTCCGAGTAAATTCGATTCCACCACTATTGGTCTGGCGTTCGGCCTCGGCTATTTTTATATCGGCATCAACTGGGTTTACGTCAGCCTCCATGACTTCGGCGGCATGCCGGCCGCGCTCGCGGTGTTCTGCACTTTTCTATTGAGCCTGTATCTTGCAACGTATAGCGCGTTAGTCGGTTTTTTTCAGGCGCGAATTGGCGCGCGCGGTTGGCTGCAAACAATCTTGGTCATCCCATCATTGTGGGCGTTAGCGGAATGGCTGCGCGGCTGGTTGATGACGGGATTTCCGTGGTTAAGCGTCGGTTATGCGCAAGTCGCGGGGGGTCCGTTCGCCGGGTACGCGCCACTACTCGGCGTGTATGGATTATCGCTGCTGACCGTGGTGGCGGCAGGATTGCTTGTTAATTTGTTTGCAGCCTTGCTTGCACGCGATGTTCGCGCGGCGACCGGCGCGGTTCTCGTAATCGCAATCCTGTTTGGCGCTAATATTTCCCTCGCCCGCATCGATTGGACCAGCCCATCGGGCGCGCCAATTTCAGTTAGTCTGCTGCAAGGAAATATCACCCAAGACATTAAATGGAAACCGGAAACGGTGGCGACCACATTGACGACGTATCGCGATCTCACGCTCGCGAGCAAGGGCAAATTAATCGTGCTGCCTGAGACTGCGTTTCCGATTTTCTTGGAGCAAATGCCCGAGAAATATCTCGAAGAATTCAACGAGCACGCTAAAAAACTCGATGGCGATTTGCTTGTCGGCGTGCCGGAATCGACAGGCCCGACAACCTATCACAACAGTGTTGTCAGTTTTGGTGTGTCGCCGCGGCAGACCTATCGCAAGACCCACCTTGTGCCGTTCAGCGAATTCATTCCGTTTAAGTGGCTTATCGGCTGGATCTATGACGATTTATTGCATATGCCGTTAGCGGATTTTACCGCCGGTGACATCGATCAAAAACCCTTTGCCGTCGCCGGTCAAAAGATCGCGATGACCAATTGCTACGAAGATTTATTTGGCGAAGAGGTCATCCGCAAACTGCCGGAAGCGACCATGCTCGCCAATGTCAGCAACGATGCCTGGTTCGGCCGATCTTGGGGGCCGCAACAGCATGTGCAGATCGCGCAAATGCGCGCGCTCGAAACCGGCCGCTATTTGCTGCGAGCGACCAACACCGGCGTGACGGCGATTATCGATCACAAAGGCCGAATCCTTAGCCGCGCGCCGGAATTTACTACGACCGCGCTTAACGGCGCAGCGCAGGGCTTCGCCGGCATGACGCCCTACGCGCGCTACGGGAATTTTGTCGTCGTGACAGGATCGATATTAATGTTGCTTTTTGCGGTAGCATTACGCACTCGGCGCTCAAGTCGACGCCCGACTACTTCGGTTAATTTTTAGACGAAATCGCTGCGAACTATGACGTTACACACTACTTTTTTGACGCGCCGCGCAATCTACTTGCTGGGATTCCTGGCCTGTGCGGGGTTGATTGCGTTTGCGCTTTATTTGCAGCACGAGCTCGGGGAAGATCCTTGTGCATTGTGCATATTTCAAAGAGTTGCGTTGTTCGTCCTCGCGGTCGTGCTGTTGATCGCGGGCCTGCACAATCCTCCCGGATACGGTAATCGGATTTACGCATCGTTGGCGCTGATCGTGGCGCTGGCCGGTGGCGCGATCGCGACGCGGCATGTGTGGCTGCAACATTTGCCGAAGGATCAAGTGCCCGAATGCGGGCCAGGCCTGAGTTACCTGATCGAAACGCAACCGTGGTTGCAGGTGTTTCAAAATGTGCTGCGAGGTTCCGGCGAATGCGCGGAAGTTGGCTGGACCTTTCTGCGCTTGAGTATTCCCGAGTGGACACTGATCTGCTTCGCGCTATTCGCGGTCTTAGCAGTTTTTCAGTTCCGCAATCCGCGTGCCTAAGCAATCGTGACTATAATGCCGGAACGTCAATTGTCGTCTCAACCATGAAAACTCTTAGCGTCGTTTTGATGTTGTCTCTCGTGACCCCAGCCGTGGCTGACGAAGAAGCAGGCGCAAGCGCCGCCGAAGTGGCCATCGCGCTGGCGGCGGAAAATACGCCTGTGCTGATCGTCGATACGGCGTTCGTTGCGGAGGCGATTCAGCGTGGCGCGATTTTGTGGGATGCGCGCGCTCCGGACGAGTTTCGCAAGGGGCATATTGCCGGCGCGGTAAATATCGGCGATCCACTGCGCGTCCTGCGCAGCGAAAATTCGGAAGATTTCATCGCGCAAGAATTAATCGAAGACCTTCTTGGCGGCGTCGGAATCGACCCTTCGAAAGAAATCATTGTTTACGCCGGTAAGTCCGTGCCCTCCGCTTATTTCGGCCTATACACCTTGCAATATTTTGGCGCAGACAATGTCCACGTGTACCACGGCGGAATCGACGATTGGAAAGTGGCCGGTCGCCCGATTAGCGCTCAGATAATCGAAAAAGAACCAGTCAAACTGTCCCTGGCGCCACGGGCTGAAATCATTGTCGAGAGCAACGAAGTGCTAAATAAGCTCGATCGCTCCGAAGTGCAAATTCTCGACGTGCGAACGCAGCGCGAGTTCGACGGCGAAGACGTGCGCGCGCTACGAGGCGGTCATATTCCGGGCGCCATCAATATTCCCTACGAACGCAATTTCACCGGCCTACCGCCGCGCAAACCGGGTGCGCCGCCGGCAAATTCTAAAGATGCGCTGGCGCTTAAGCCGGAAGCGGACCTGCGCGCGCTATATGCCTTACTCGATCCGGATAAAGAGACGATCGTGTATTGTCAAAGCGGTTCGCGTGCAAGCGTTACGACCGCCGTGCTGAAGGATTTGGGTTTTAAGAATATTCGGCTTTACGATGCCTCGTGGCTCGAGTACGGCAACACGCTTGACGCGCCGGCCGATGACGTTAAATTTTTTAACGTCGGATTATTCAGTAATCGCCTTTCGACGCTTTTGAAACGAGTCGAAGAACTTGAAAAGGAAATAGCGGCGATGCGGGAAAATAAAAAATAGCGGGTGTATGGTTCACGTTCGGCCAATTATCTGTCCCTCGTTCAGGGAGGACGAGGGACAGATAATTGGCCGAACGAATTTACTTCTTAAACGCGTTAGTCATTTTCTCCATTGCCGCCTTCATGGAGTCCCACGCAGTTTCCATACCTTTGTGCATTTCTTGCCAGGCGGCGTCGCTCGCCGACGTGACTTCTTGCATTTTTTTCGCAATCGCCTCGCGGCTGGCGCGCATGTTTTTCAGTTGATCGTAATATTTGTCCCGTGCCTCGGCGCCGAATTCGTTTGCCTTAGCCGTAATCGCGTCAACTTCGGCGTCCCATTTTTTTAATTGCAATTGCATTTGCGCCATGTACTCGTCTTTCTTGCTCATAGCTAGCCTCCAATTAATTAATCAAAAAGGGCCATGCCTAACTTAGGCAGCGGCGCGAATTCGTAGTTCCCCATCCGTGACTAGGTTAAAATTCACTTTTTGCCGCACCCATGCTGAATTTTCAAGAGCTTATTCTAACGCTCCAGACCTATTGGGGTAAACAAGGCTGCGCCCTGCTGCAACCCTACGATATGGAAGTCGGCGCCGGAACGTCTCATACGGCGACCTTTTTGCGCGCGCTTGGGCCGGAGCCATGGCGAGCGGGCTACGTGCAGCCGTCGCGGCGTCCGAAGGATGGGCGCTACGGCGAAAACCCGAATCGGCTGCAGCAATATTATCAATACCAGGTCGTGCTCAAGCCCTCGCCGCCGAATATCCTAGATCTGTATCTGGGCTCCCTGGCGGAAATCGGCATCGATCCGAAGCAAAACGATGTCCGATTTGTCGAAGACGATTGGGAAAACCCCACCCTTGGGGCCTGGGGCCTGGGTTGGGAGGTTTGGCTGAACGGCATGGAAGTGACGCAGTTCACCTATTTTCAGCAAGTTGGCGGCCTTGAATGCAAGCCAATTACCGGTGAGATTACCTATGGCCTGGAGCGTCTGGCGATGTATCAGCAAGGCGTGAACAACGTTTACGATTTGGTCTGGACCACGCGCGAAGAAAACCGAATTACGAGAACGCTGACTTATGGCGACGTCTATCACCAAAACGAGGTCGAGCAATCGACGTATAACTTTGAACACAGCGACGCGGAAACCTTGCTCAGGCATTTCAGCGACTACGAAGCGGGCGCAAAGCGCTTGATGGAAGCCAATCTCGCTTTGCCAGCCTACGAGCAAGTGCTGAAGGCCGCGCACACGTTTAACTTGCTCGATGCGCGCGGCGCGATTTCCGTGACCGAGCGCGCGGCCTACATCGGCCGCATTCGCAATCTCGCGCGCAGCGTGGCGAAAAGTTACCTGGAAAGCCGGCGTCGGATTGATCCACCATTCCCCATGGCTCCCCGTAAGTGGGCTGAGGAAATTGTTGCAAAGATGGACAAGGAAATCGCCGAATGATTTCAAGTAAGAATCTTTTAGTCGAGGTGCTCTGCGAGGAACTTCCGCCGAAATCCCTCAAGCAGCTCGGCGATGAATTCGGTGAACAGGTTATTGTAGCGCTCATAAAGCGCAACTATTTGGAGTACTCGCCTCATTCAGTTATTTTCGCCACGCCACGCCGCCTCGCAGTCTACATTCGAAACGTAGCATCGGTGTCGCGTGATACTGAGGTTAACGAAAAGCTCATGCCGGCATCCGTCGCGTTTGACGCCGAGAATCGCGCCACACCCGCACTAAAG
>JANNFT010000281.1:0-21766 GCA_031380185.1 Pseudomonadota bacterium | reverse complement strand
CAGTTCGTATTGGCTGATCTGATAGGACTTGGGCAGGTCGGGATAGAAGTAATTCTTACGTGCGAACACCGAACGCGGCGCAATGGTTCCACCCACAGCCAGCCCAAACTGAATCGCCAGCTCCACCGCGCCGCGATTAATGACCGGCAACACACCGGGCAATGCAAGATCGACCACGCAGGCTTGGGTATTGGGTTGCGCACCGAACGCGATTGACGCGCCGGAGAACATTTTCGACTGCGTCGTCAGTTGAGTATGGGTTTCCAACCCGACGACAATTTCCCATTGAGTCATGACAGGTCCTTTGCCAGATCCGGTATACGTTGATGCCAATCGGTTGCCAATTGATACTGGTGAGCGACATTCAACATCTTCGCCTCGGCGAAATAATTACCCACGATCTGCAATCCTACCGGTCGACCGCTGCCTGAAAACCCGCATGGAATGGACATCCCCGGCAATCCCGCGAGATTGACCGCGATCGTGTAAATATCGTTTAGATACATTTCAACGGGATCGCCACTCTTTGCGCCAAAATCAAAGGCCACCGACGGCGATGTCGGGC
Source organism: Pseudomonadota bacterium (assembly GCA_031380185.1). Taxonomy (GTDB): domain Bacteria; phylum Pseudomonadota; class Gammaproteobacteria; order Burkholderiales; family JALYOK01; genus JALYOK01. The sequence goes on along the minus strand of JANNFT010000281.1, from coordinate 21,201 downwards.
CCATGATGACATCGCATAGTTTGAACGCTTCGGTGAAATTGTCGGCGATGATGCGGCGAATTTTTTGCGCTTGCAAATAGTAAGCGTCGTAATAACCGTGGGAAAGCACGTACGTGCCAATCATAATTCGGCGCTTAACTTCGGCGCCGAATCCTTCGGCGCGGGTTTTTTCGTACATGTCGGTTAGGTCATCGTATTCCGGAGCACGATAGCCGTAACGCACGCCGTCGAAACGGGCGAGGTTGCTCGATGCTTCGGCGGGAGCGAGGACATAATAGACGGGAACTGAAAGCTCGGTCTTCGGCAGTGAGATATCGATTGTTAGCGCACCGAGTTTGCGATATTCGACCAAGGCCGTTTCGACCGCCCGCCCGACTTCGGCGCTTAAGCCTGTCGCAAAATACTCTCTGGGTAGGCCGATGCGAAGGCCAACCAACGGTTGATCGAGATCCCGCGTGTAATCTTCCTTGCCACGATCTATACTCGTTGCATCGCGCTGATCAAATCCTGCCATCGCGTTAAGCAAAACCGCGCAATCTTCTGCGCTGCGCGCCATGGGGCCCGCCTGATCGAGGCTGGACGCAAAGGCGATCATGCCAAAGCGCGAACAAATGCCGTAGGTGGGTTTCAAGCCCGTGATGCCGCATAGCGCTGCTGGCTGGCGGATCGATCCACCCGTATCGGTACCCGTTGCCGCCGGCGCCATGCGCGCAGCGATAGTCGCTGCCGAACCGCCCGAGCTGCCGCCAGGAACAGCGCCAATGTCCCACGGATTTTTCACGGGGCCGAAGTATGACGTTTCGTTCGACGAACCCATCGCGAATTCGTCCATGTTGGTTTTGCCGATTATCACCGAGCCCGATTGATTGAATTGTTCAATCACATGCGCATCGTACGGAGAAACAAAGTTATATAGCATTTTTGAACCACAGGTGGTCAGCCAGCCTTTGGTGCAGAAAATATCTTTGTGGGCGACGGGGATGCCCGTCAAAACTTGGCCTTGACCCATTTCCAGGCGGGCGTCCGCCTGCCTGGCCTGCTCGAGGCTAACCTCTGGATTGAGCGTGATGAAGGCATTGAGGGTAGGATTCAGCGCCGCCGTTCGCTTAAGGAAATACTGCGTCAATTCAACGCTCGAGAACTTTCGATCGCCGAGCGCCGCAGCGAGTTGCTTTAAACTAAGGTTCAACATGGTGTGGTTAGCAATGCGGATGATCCGGCTGTCGCCACTGGCGGCTCGACCGGTGAGAAATGATTATTCGATGACCTTTGGCACCAAATACAATCCGGCCTTAACCTGGGGGGCAACGCTCTGAAACAGATCTCGCTGATCGAATTCGGTCACACAATCGTCACGCAAACGTTGAACCATACCCTGGGAGTGGGACATGGGAGTGATGTTGGTGGTATCGACCGCCTGCATGGTTTCAATGAGCTGGAAAATGTTGCTCAATTCTCTTCGTATCGTTTCCGTTTCCTGCACTGATACCGCTACTCGCGCAAGCCGCGCGATGCGTTGAATGTCTTCGCCGGTCAGTTTCATAAGAAAATGCTCAAAAAATATTCAAAAATAGTGCCTAAGCGCCTTAATTCATTGAAGACATTAGAGTATCATAACCTCCAACGATAACTTATCAGAATCTCCGGGCGCGCCCAATTATGTTTGGTTTCTTACGTGGTTTTTTCTCTACCGACCTAGCTATCGACCTGGGCACTGCGAATACGCTGATTTACGTGCGAGGGAAAGGCATTGTACTCGACGAACCCTCGGTGGTGGCGATACGCCAAGAAGGCGGTCCCAACGGCAAGAAAATGATCCTTGACGTCGGCCTTGCCGCGAAGCAGATGTTGGGTCGCACGCCGGGCAACATAACCGCCATTCGGCCGATGAAAGATGGTGTGATCGCCGATTTTACCGTCACCGAGCAGATGCTCAAACAATTCATCAAGCGTGTGCACAAATCCAGCATGCTTGCGCCGAGCCCGCGTATTATCATTTGTGTGCCGTGTGGCTCGACACAAGTAGAACGCCGCGCAATCAAGGAATCGGCGCTGGGCGCCGGAGCGCGGCAGGTTTATTTGATTGAAGAGCCCATGGCGGCAGCCATCGGCGCGGGGCTTCCGGTTGCGGAGCCGACCGGCTCAATGGTCGTCGACATCGGGGGTGGCACGACGGAAGTCGGAGTGATATCCCTTGGCGGCATCGTCTACGCGTCCAGCGTTCGCGTCGGTGGCGATAAGTTCGACGAGGCAATTATCAATTACATTCGCCGTAATTACGGTATGTTGATCGGTGAAGCAACCGCCGAGCAAATCAAGAAGGAAATCGGGTCCGCGTTCCCGGGATCGGAAGTTAAGGAAATGGAAGTTAAGGGACGCAATCTGGCGGAAGGAATTCCGCGCAGTTTTACCATTTCATCGAACGAAATTCTTGAAGCGCTAACCGATCCGCTCAATAACATTGTCGGCGCCGTGAAACAGGCTCTCGAGCAAACGCCACCGGAACTCGGCGCCGATATCGCTGAAAAAGGCATGGTGCTCACCGGCGGCGGCGCGTTATTGCGCGACCTGGATCGCCTGTTAGTCGAAGAGACCGGGCTTCCCGTTATTGTCGCTGACGATCCGTTAACGTGCGTAGTGCGCGGTTCCGGTCGGGCGCTTGAGGAAATGGATAAGTTGGGCAGCGTATTCACTAATGATTGATCGTTCCGTTGCATTTGGGTAATCCTTTAAATCCGACAGGCTGCTAGACACGGCATTTGACCGCTCCTTCGGGTGTCCAACATCATGGGATTAATAAAATTCGTCATAATTTGTGCGCTCACCCGTTTGGTGAGAAGCCGCACACTCCACCCCGTCCAACTAGCGTTTCTTGGTTAAATAGTTTGATGTCGAATTTTTTCGGCGCTGCCGCCGTTTTGTATGGTCACCCAGCAGCCTGAGTTTTTCTACCGCGGTCCTTCCCCTTTTGTTCGTTTGTTGTTTTTTTCGGTGCTGGCCTTGGCGATCATGGTCGCCGATGCGCGTTTCCACGCCTTGGACATGGCGCGCTCAGCCGTAGCTACCGTCACCTATCCGTTGCAACAGGCGGCTCTGGCGCCAGGCGACATTCTCGGGCGTATAAGTGACTTCTTCGTCACGCAAAATAAACTGCAACGTGAGAACACTGAGCTTAAGCATTCGCTATTAAAGAAGTCTGAAGAACTGCAACGTCTGAGTTTGATGGAAGGCGAGTTATCGAGCTTGCGCAAGATGCTCGGCGCGCGCGACGCCTTAAGGGAGCGCAGTACACTTGCCGAAATATTGCACAGTGGACGCAACCCGTTTCGGCGCAAAGTAATTGTCGATAAAGGCAATAGAGATGACATTGAGCTCGGCCAAGCCGTTATCAGCGCGGACGGCGTGCTAGGTCAAGTCACCGCGGTATTCCCGTTTACCAGCGAGATCACGTTGCTCGCTGATAAGAACCAGGCCGTTCCCGTGATGTTGCGTCGCAACGGCCTGCGTGCGGTGGTGTTTGGCAATGGCCGTGACGGAACGCTTGACTTACCTTTCATCCCGCTCAACGCCGACGTGCAAAACGGCGACATTCTGGTAACTTCCGGCATCGATGGCACCTACCCAGCCGGCTTGTATGTCGCCAAGGTGACCAACATAGAACGCAATGCAACCCAATCCTTCGCGAAAATCACCTGCACACCATTGGCCGGTATTGACCGCGATCGTCACGCGCTGGTATTAACCAATCTGACGGCGACCTCCAAGCCGCAGATCGAAGCCGAGCCCGCCAAGCCAGCACCGGGGAAACCGGCTAAATCAACGCCGTCGCGAGCAAAACCATGAGTTTTATTTCGGGTCCAAAAGATGTTCTCCACGAACCGCCGTCCGGCCGATATATATTCTTGTCGCTGGTCATTGCCATTCTCTTTTACCTTTTGCCGGTAAACGCAGAGCAGGTATTCCTTCGCGTCGAGCTGCCGTTGCTTGTGGTTTTATATTGGAGTATTCACCAGCCCAATCGAGTGGGATTCGCGGTAGGCTTCATATTGGGTCTGTTGGTCGATGTATCCGATGGCAATATTCTGGGCCAACACGCAATTGCTTACACACTGGCGGTTTTTTTGGCTCTGGTGCTGCGGGTGAGAATCCTCAAATTCATGCTTTGGCAGCAAGCGCTTCATGTGTTAGCCCTGTTGCTGGTAGCCCAAATGTTGGTGGCGCTTACCCATCTTTTTGTGCCATCGACGTTTCCAGGGCCGGCCTATTTCATCGCGAGTTTCTTTAGTGCGTTGCTTTGGCCGGTTATCGCATTTGCCCTTGAGTACCCGCAGATATTGGCGGCCCGCGCGCGCAACGACTAATGGCTGGCGCCGCTTTTTACGATCAACAGATTCAACTTATCAACTTCCGGCTGCGGATTTGGTTTTGCGGTATTTTGGTGCTCGCCATGCTGGGGTTACTGGCATCGCGTTTTTATTTTCTTCAGGTGATGCAACACGATCATTTTCACACCTTAGCGGAAAACAACCGAATGTCGATCGTCCCGGTCGTGCCAAACAGGGGTTTGATTCTTGATCGTTCAGGTTTGGTCGTGGCAAACAACTTTTCTGCGTATACGTTGGAAATCAATCCAACTAAAGTAGATAACTTGGAAGAAACGATCGACCGGCTGGCGGGTATTGTCGACATCACGTTACGGGATCGCAAGCGGTTCAAAAAACTGCGCGACGATAGCCATCGCTTTGAGACCTTGCCGATCAAAACTCGGTTGAGTGAGGTTGAGGTGGCGCGTTTTGCCGCCAATCGGTTTCGATTTCCCGGGGTAGACATCAACGCGCGTCTTTTTCGCAACTATCCGCAGGGTATATCGGCCTCTCACGTAGTCGGCTACATAGGCAGGATTAACGACAAAGATCTTGAAAAACTCGAGGCAGATGGGAAATTGCCGAATTATCGAGGTACAGAGCATCTCGGCAAAATTGGCCTGGAAGAGAGTTTCGAAGACGAACTCCATGGCCGCACCGGTTTTGAGCAGTTGGAAATCGATGCGGGCGGCCGTGCGATGCGTTCCTTGAGCCGCGAAGAACCGATAGCGGGCAACAATTTGATCCTGAGCTTGGATCTTAAGCTACAGCAAGTCGCTGAAAAGGCATTTGGTCACTACCGCGGCGCCTTGGTTGCCATTGATCCGAAAACGGGTGAGGTATTAGCGTTGGTGAGTCAGCCTGGGTTCGATCCCAATCTTTTTGTCGACGGCATCGATCAGGTGCATTGGGACGAATACAATAATTCCGATGAAAAACCGCTGAATAACCGTGCACTGCGCGGTGTCTATCCGCCGGGTTCGACCATCAAACCATTTATGGCGTTGGCTGGGCTTTACTACGGTAAACGCTCCCCAGCAACGACCATATTTGACCCAGGCTATTTCACCCTGTCAGGGTCGTCTCATCAATATCGATGTTGGAAATCCGGCGGGCATGGCGCCGTTGATCTGAAAAAATCCGTCGTAATTTCTTGTGATACCTACTACTACGGTCTCGCAAACGAACTCGGAATCGATCGCATCCACGAGTTTCTCTCCAAGTTTGGATTTGGGCAAGAGACCGGTATCGATGTCAAAGATGAGGTGTCGGGGAATCTTCCGTCGCAAGACTGGAAGCGAAGACGCTTCAAGCAAGTTTGGTACCCTGGAGAAACCGTCATTACCGGCATCGGCCAAGGATATTTGCTTGTGACGCCACTACAACTTGCTCACGCCACGGCCGTAATTGCCGGAAATGGTATTTCCATTCGCCCGCATTTCGTAAAGGCGATTCAGAATAGCCGGACCGGCGAAATCAAATCGATTGATTTTCCCAAAGAACAACCATTTCCGTTTAAGCCGGAAGATTTGGCTTTGGTGCGCGAAGCGATGGTTGCTGTTACGCAGCCCGGTGGCACCGCCGCGCGCGCCGCGGCCGGCGCACCGTATGCCTTTGGCGGCAAGACCGGCACTGCGCAGGTGAGAAGTATGAAGCCGGGTGAGAAGTACGATGAAAAAACGGTAGAGGAACGCTACCGCGATCATGCGCTGTTTATCGCGTATGCCCCGGCGAATGATCCGACCATCGCCATCGGCATGATTGTCGAAAATGGTGGGCATGGCGGGTCAACGGCCGCGCCAATCGCACGCCAGGTGCTCGATTACCATTTGCTCGGAAAAATTCCTGCGGCGCGAATTGAGGAAGCCGCGGTGGAGGAAGAGCATGATTAGGCGCTTACTAGAACGTCTGATTGCGCCTCTTGATATGGGAATCATCGTGCCGATGCTTTTCCTGCTCGGCTGCGGATTAATGGTGTTGTACAGCGCCGCAGGTGAGAATGCAGACAAAGTCATCGATCAGCTTCGCAATTTGACGATTGCGCTAACGGCTATGTGGATTGTTGCGCTGATACCGACGCAATATTTGCTTCAAGTCGCGGCGCCGATCTATGTGATCGGCGTGCTGTTACTCGTTGGTGTTGCCGTATTTGGCGAAGTAAGCCACGGCGCACGGCGTTGGCTGCATATTGGCGTAACGCGAATTCAGCCATCGGAATTGATGAAGATTGCCATGCCCTTGATGCTCGCTTGGTATTTTCATCGGCGCGAATCGCATTTACGCTTGTCGGATTTTCTGATCGCAGCCTTAATTCTCGCCGTGCCGGTGCTGTTGATCGTTAAGCAACCTGATCTGGGAACAGCCTTACTGATCGCAGCCTCCGGGTTTTACGTATTATTTTTGGCTGGGTTGAGTTGGAAAGTTTTGCTTGGTTTGGCTGTGATGACTGGCGCCAGTTTGCCGTTGGCATGGTCTGTCATGCACGACTATCAGCGGCAGCGCATTCTGACACTGCTTGACCCCGCGCAAGATCCGCTCGGCGCGGGCTATCACACCATACAATCCACCATCGCCTTGGGATCGGGCGGCATCAGCGGCAAAGGCTGGATGAACGGGACTCAAACCCATCTGGATTTTCTGCCTGAGCGCACCACGGATTTCATATTCGCCGTGTATGGCGAGGAATTTGGCTTGGTCGGCAATTTGATCTTGCTCGCGCTTTATTTCGCATTAGTCGTACGCGGCTTGATGATCGCCTACGGCGCCGGCAATCTATTCGGGCGTCTGGTCGCCGGCGCATTGACGCTGACCTTATTCACCTACGCATTTGTGAACATGGGTATGGTGAGCGGAATTTTACCGGTGGTCGGCGTGCCGTTGCCCTTTGTGAGTTACGGCGGTACGGCGCTGGTCACGATCCTGATCAGCCTCGGTATACTGATGGGAATTCAAAGTCAAAAGAAACTGGTGCAAACATGATCGTGACCAAGTCGTCCTTAGTATTAATTGTTGTCGTGATGATTGCTGGTTGCGCTACGCGGGAGCCAATGAGTTCTGTTCCACCATTCATAAAGCCACCGGCCCCGGTGGTTAAGGCCGAGCCAAGCGTTGTTCCGCCTGCCGCGCCAAACCATAAAGGCGGCTATTATTTAGATGACGGGCCCAGCGACAATCTGCCGAGCAACCTAGATCAGATTCCCGACGCTTTACCGCGCGCCGAAAAACTTCACCCGTACGCCAATCAGCCTTATACGGCGATGGGGATGCGCTTTGTGCCGAATCCTGACGCCCGTGACTATCGAGCGCGCGGCGTGGCCTCCTGGTACGGTCGGCGCTACCACGGCAAACCGACTGCTTCTGGCGAGGCCTACGATATGTTTCAAATGACCGCGGCGCATCCAACCTTGCCGATTCCGAGTTATGCGCGCGTGACGAATCTTCAGAACAAAAAATCAGTGACGGTGCGAATCAATGATCGCGGCCCGTTCAAACACAACCGCTTGATCGATTTGTCCTACGTTGCCGCGTATAAGTTAGGTTACGCGGAACAGGGCAGTGCCGAAGTCGAAGTTGAATCTGTGATGGCTGCGGTGGCCGCTGCCACTGTCGGTGGCAAAGCCTATGTGCAACTGGGCGCATTTACCGGCCGCGCCAGTGCGGAAGTGTTCCGCAAAAAACTCCGTGCCGAATTAGGAATGCTCGGAGAGGCGCTCCAGGTCTTATTCTTGGAGGGTTTATATCGTGTGCGCAGCGGTCCGTACAACTCCGTCGCGGCAGCGCGGGATGCGGCCGCGCAATTTGAGAAAAGAACCAAATTAATGCCGGTCATCGTCACGAATTGATCGCGTCCAGGCTATTCACATCTAATTTTATTGCTGGCTTGGATCTGCCGAATTTGGCTGCGGCAATTGGTTCGGATCAACCTAGAAACGGCAGTTGGACGGGGTGGAGTGTGCGGTTATGGGGTTCAGGTCAAGGCGCGGCGCGGCGGAATGGTTGTTCCATTCCAACGAGTTGCAACGACACCCTGCGCCGCCAGAACCGCGCAATCCGCTCCGTAGCAGATTCTCACCAAATGGGTGAGTACACAATATGAATAATTTTGTGGGAAACATGATGTTGAATAACCGAAGGAGCGGTCAACTGCCGTTGCTAGGTTCAAGCAGCCGGATTTTGTCCACATTAAATTCTTCGCGGAGTTGATCTGACGGTGTTGGGCCAAACCAATTCACCAATACGAATAACATCACATTGGCCAACAACAATACGAAACATAAGACCCTCAATTCGAGGCCTCCGAAATCGTAACCAAACCCAGCAATACTAAGTGTGGCGCCTCGCGCGTTGGCGGCGCCAAGTGCGCCATTAGCGCGGCGGCGGCGCCGCCACTGACAATGCAAGTCGGCGACGCTTCAGCATGCACGGCAAGCGCGGTGCGCATGCGTTCTATGGCGCCGAGCGCCGCATTCAACGCGCCGGAATATATCGCGTCCAAAGTATTGGTTGGAAATTGAGAGAACTCGCCATGGGCAGCATGGGCGTGGGCCGTACCGGTTGTCAGCGAGCGCATCATCAAGCGAATGCCGGGAACTATCAGTCCACCCAGAAATTCACCCGCTGCGGTCAAGGCATCGATCGTTAGCGCCGTGCCGGCATTAACGACCAGCAGCGGCCCCGATTGTTCGCGCCGTGCGCCAATCAGCGCCGCCCATCGATCGTTGCCGAGTTGGCTAGGATCTGCATAGCCATTCGTCACGCCGCAACACGTTTTCCAAGGTCTCGGCCAATGCGGCGCAACTTCAAAATGAGCCACTGCTTCGGCTATTTTGTCATGCACTTCAACGCCGGCGACATTCGAAATAACGATTTTGCGAGGCGCCGGAATTTCGCGCAATGCCGTCGCCATTAAACCAATCTCGGCGCGCCCGACAGCGCCGGTTATCGACCAGGCGCCATTTTCATAGCAACCCCACTTGATGCGGCTGTTGCCGGCATCCACGGCAAGAATCATGGCGCGCCGGTTAAACTGATCTCGCCCACGGTATAGCGTGTTACGCCGCCCGGGCGATCGAGGAGCAAACTGCCATCGTCAGCCACCCCGGCTACGATTCCTTCTTCAATGGTATTGCGCGGCAATAGCATTCGAACCGAGCGATTCTGATAGGCGTGGAAGCCAAGCCACTCGTCGCGGAACGGCGCAAATCCTTCGGTTTCGAATTGCGGCAATACTTGTCCCAAATGGGCCAGCAATTTCCCCAAAACAATGCTGCGCGATGGCAGCGCATCGAAGAGACTGGCGAGATCCGTTGTCGCTTGATTAATTTTTGATTTAGACGATTCGTCGAGTCGCACGTTGACCCCGATGCCGATTACAGCAAAGGTTGGGCCAAGTACGTCACCGGAAAGCTCGATCAAGATGCCACCGAGTTTATGAAACCGATGCAGAACATCGTTTGGCCATTTCAACTGTACGTCGTGCAGACCCAAGTCCCGCAATGCCCGCGCAACCGCGACGCCGACGGCCAAGCTCAAACAAGACAATTGCGCCGCGCCTTGGTTGAATCGCCACATAAGTGAAAACGTTATGCCGCCACACAGCGGCGCAAACCAACCTCGCCCACGCCTGCCGCGCCCATCGCTTTGATATTCCGCCGCCAACACCGTTCCGCTCGGCGCGCCCCGTGTCGCCCGTTCCATAAGCACCGTGTTCGTGGACGGCGAAAGATCGACGATTTCAACGTCAAAAAATTTTGCCATCGGACCGAGCGCTGCAACAATCTGCGAATACGCAAGCCAGTCCAATGGTTCCGCCAAACGATAGCCGCGCCCTTGCACCTTATAGATCGACACGCCAAATTGAGTGGTATCTTTCAAGCTGTTGGACAACGTCGCCCGGGAAATTCCCAACTCCGCGGCGATCGCGGGACCGGAGCGATACACTTGATGGGAGAGGCATCTGAGCCCGCGAAATAGATTGGCGTTCATGCGCTAAAGGCTAACCTTATGCTCGATTGCGCAAGCGAATTTCTCTTTGTCGTAAGCGATGTTGGCGATTACGGCGTCGAGTAATAACGCCACTTGAATTGCGAGCTTGCTGCCACTGCGATAGTCGGCGGGCGCAATAAAATCGACGCGCTTGGCTTGCATTAAACGGATGCATTGCTCGCGGCCGCTCTTTTTCTGTGGATCATGCACGGCAATAGTGTGACCGCCATTTTTTTTGGTCAGCGCCATCGAGGGTACGTCGCTCATGCCATCGCCGATGTAGATCATGTTGGCGAACGGGATCGGTCGTTGGTTCTCCGGCATGTGCTCATTTATCGATTCGTTCAACACTTCGCGGCCCTTGTTCACGCGAAACAAAAACTGCGTTTTGGTTGTGTCGTTGATGAGTACTTTAGGAAAATCGGCGACACCGTTATGGTCGAAGTGATATTCGGAGGCGTAGATTTGTTTGAAGTGCCTGCGGATCGAGACGCCGTCCAAAATTTCTTTTTGCCCTGCCGAGATGATGTAGTGTTGCACCTTGATTTTGCCTGAGCCGCGCCGTTTAACGTAGGCATTCATCCGGCTAAACCAAGTCTCTACGCCCGGAAAGTATTCGATCGAACGCGCCAGCTTGGCAAAGTCCTCGCGCTTGATCGACACTTCGCGCTTATTGGCTTCGCGCAACATTAAGCGCATGTAGACCAACATCGAATCGGAGCCGGTTTTATGGGCTTCTTCATTTACGCGCTCCCAAAAGGTTTGACTATCGATGCCGATTTTCGGCAGCACGGTATATTCCTGCATCGGTTGCGGCGACAACGTACCATCGAAGTCATAGACCATGGCGATGATATTTTGAAAGAACTTGGGCGGCGGCGCGCCCGGCGATTTTCGTTGCATGGCGTCATTCTATATAGGGAATGTTGGCCTAGGCAATCGAATTGCGGAACCTGAGTGTGCTAATTTGATATTCTGTAGTAGAGTGAGGCATTGGAAAAGGACGATCTCTAATTCGCCTGCAACAAGATACGGAGGAGAAATTCATGAATGGCAAACGCGGCATCATCGTCACCTGCATGTTGGCCCTTAGCGCACCAGTCTGGGCGGATCTACCGAATGACACAGTCGGAACCGTGCCGCCGATCAGCGCCAAGCAGCGGATTTATATTGCCGATATCGCGATTAATCATATTGCCGACGGTAAACTTCATGTTGTCGATGCCGACACCGGTAAATATCTCGTCATGATCGGCACCGGATTCACCGGACAATTCATCCTCAGCAACAACAAACGCGAAATTATCGTGGCGACGGGTTACTATTCCCGCGGCCAACGTGGCGATCGAGTCGACGTAGTCGAGGTGTGGGACGCCGATACCTTGACGTTTAAATACGAGATTCCCATTTCCGAAAAGCGCGCCATGGCGCTTAACTACGAGGGATTGATTCGTTTGTCCGCCGACGGCCGCTGGCTTTTCCTGCAGAACGCCACGCCCGCCACTTCGGTTGCCGTCATTGATATGCAGACGAAAGCGGCGGTCGGCGAAATTTCCATGCCGGGCTGCTGGGCAATCTATCCGGCGCAATCCAACTCGAAGCGCTTTGCCTCACTGTGCGGTGAAGGCAATGTAACGACCGTGACGATTGACGATCGCGGACAAGAAGCGTCAAGGACGGCGAGCGGAAAGTTTTTTGATCCCGACGGCGATGCTTGGTTTATGCAAGGTGAGCAAGATGGCGACCGTTATCATTTCGTCAGCTTCAAAGGGAATATCGCGACGCTCAATGTCGGAGGCGACACCGCGGTTTTGGAAGGATCTTGGCCGTTGCTAACCAAAGCCGATCAGAGCAAAGCTTGGCGACCCGGTGGCTATCAACCGCTCGCCGTTCACCCGGGCACCAATCGATTGTATGTTGCGATGCACTCCGGCGGCGTAGAAGGTAGCCACAAAAACCCGGCGAATGAAATTTGGGCATTCGATATCCAATCGAAAAAACGTGTCGCGCGGCTCCCGGGCAATTCGGCGATTGCGTTAGAGGTGTCCGTCGACGGCAAACGGCTTTACGCCATCGATCCCGCCAAGGCCTCGGTCGCTGTCTGGGATAAGATCACACCCAAAGCTAAAGTTCGCTTGACCCAGGTCGGCGAGTTTCCTGGCCAGCTCGAGGCGGAATAGTGGATTGGTTTGCCTTGTTGTCGGATCCGGTTGCGGCCAGCGCCGTTGCCGGTAGCGTCGCATTGATTGTATTTGCAGCGGCATGGCACAAATTTTCCGAGCCGGACGTTTTCGCCGGCGCGCTTGACGCCTATCGTTTGTTGCCGGACGCAGGAGTGATGCCGATCGCGCGGTTGCTCCCGTTCGTTGAGGCCGCGATCGGCATCGTTGCGTTGATTCCCGCTACGCGTCACTTCGGGTTGCTTGCTTTCGCCGGCTTAGTCGTGCTCTATGCCGTCGCTATCGCGATAAACTTGGCGCGCGGAAGACACCAAATCGATTGCGGTTGCGGCGCAGACGTTCACCTATTGTCCTGGGGCTTAGTCCTGCGCAACGGATTATTGGCTTGTGTCGCGTTAGCCATGACTGGTCCGAGTGTCGATAGGCCCTACGAATGGCTCGACGCCGTTACGCTAATTGCCGGTGTGCTCGCGCTCTACGGAAGTTATTTAACGTTTGACGAATTGCTGCGCCAATTCGGCCGCATCGCTCAGCTCCAGGCTAAGCATTCAGGAGTCGTGTCGTGACCAGCTTAATGATTTCCAACGCCATTCTTTGGATTTTGTTGCTTGGCGTCATCGTCGCGTTGTGGGCCTTGGCGCGCCAGGTCGGCATCTTGTACGAGCGCGTTGCGCCGATGGGCGCGCTTATCACCGACGCCGGCCCAAAGCTCGGCGAGGTGGCGCCGAAATTCGAACTGCCGGCGTTGAATGGCGCGGTTATGTCAATTGGAGGGCAGCGGCCGCTCAGCCAATTGTTGTTCTTCCTTTCGCCGACTTGCCCTGTCTGCAAAAAACTTTTGCCGATCTTGAAATCCGCATCGCAAGCCGAGCGTGAATGGCTCCAAGTAATACTTGCCAGCGATGGCGACGCGACCCAACATCTGGCATTTTACCGCGGCGCCAAGCTAACCGAATTTCCCTATGTTTTATCGTCCGATTTGGGCATGACCTACCGCGTCAGCCGCCTGCCTTATGCGGTATTGATTGACGAAGCCGGCGCCATTCGCGCCAAGGGCATGATCAATAATCGCGAGCAATTGGAAAGCTTGTTTAACGCCAAGGAACTGGGCGTGGGTTCCGTGCAGGATTTTTTGTCGGGCAGCAATTCAACGTATTCGAGCAAAGCCGCTTAATTTGAGGGACGGAGGAAGACAATGAAATACCTTCAGGACTGGATGGACAAATTCACCGAACGTCGCGTGCGCCAGACCGCACAATTTAGCAGCCGGCGTAGTGCATTAGCGCGCGTGGGCAAATGGATGGTCGCGGGTGCGGCATTGCCGATGCTGCCATTCGATCGCTCCGGCGGCGCGGCCCTCGCGGCGCTAACGACCAGCAACGACCCGATGGCCTGCGATTATTGGCGCAACTGCGCGCTCGATGGATTCGTTTGCAACTGCTGCGGTGGATCCCTAAGTCTATGCCCGCCGGGAACTGAAGTCTCCAAAGTCACCTGGGTCGGCACCTGCCAAAACCCCAAGGACGGCAAAGATTATCTCGTCAGCTACAACGATTGCTGCGGCAAGGTCGCCTGCGGCCGCTGCCTGTGCAACTTTAACGAACGCGAGCGTCCCGGCTATCGCATGGGTGTTCACAACGACATCAACTGGTGCATGGCCAACACACAGACGATGTATCACTGCACGGTATCGGCTATCGTCGGTACTGCGGCGGGCTAAAACCGTCACAGGTAGATTCCGCGGTCGTGCGGAATCTACCGTCGCAATAAATCCATGAAAAAATTAAATCGCCGAGGCGTATGGTTGGGTTTCTCGATAGTTCTCGTGTGCGCGAGCGGGGTTGCTGCGAGCGGCGTTGCGGCTGCCCGCGACAAAGCGTATTCCAACCAAGGCCGCATCGATTTCATTCTGCATTGTTCCGGCTGCCACGCCCAGGATGGACGCGGCCTCGAACATAAAGGCATTCCGGCGCTGAAAGATCAAGTCGGCTATTTTTTGCGCACCGATGGAGGTCGCGCCTATCTGATGCAAATTCCCGGTTTACTTAGCGCGGGCATGCCCGACGCGCGCGCGGCCGATGTGACAAATTACATCCTCACGCGTTTTGCCGGCGCATCATTATCGGAAGATTTTGTTCCGTACACCGCAGACGAAGCGAAGCGCTACCGCGAATCTCGTCCGGCCGATATTCCCGGCAAGCGTAGACTTCTCGCTGCTGAACTACGCGAAGCTGGCGTCAACATCCCCTGATTGGGTATTTCTGTTTCGGACAGGCGCCAATTGAATCGCGCTAATGTGAAACGATTACCGTATTCCCAAACTTAAAGCAGCGGATCCGGTTTCCCGCAACAATCCGGTTTCCCGAACTTGACAGAAGGAATTTCAACGGGGTTTGCTCAAAGGCGCTTCTTCTACGTTCTCCTAAATTTTCGAATCCTGCTATGCAGCGCTGGACTCGGAATTTTGACCCATCTCCATGGCCCTAGGCCACCACCCTAACCCTTTTCGAGGAGGAGGCGACGCGCTGCTGATTTTTCGAAATAACCTTAATTTAACTGTTTTTTGACATCACATCCTACTTGACCAAGTGGGGTTTTCTTAATTCAGTTTTGTTAAAGTTTACCGCATGTGCCGTTAACGTGCCGAGGGTTACGATGACTACAGTCGAGTACACAAAGCCTATGGAAATGCGACTTATTTTGCTCTGCTTGATCGGGCTGATCGGTTGTCCCTCGGCTCTGGCCGGCGAGAAAGTCTCCGGCCGGGCTCTTTTCTTGGCGACGCCCTCGACCACCATTCCCATCGGCGCCGACGACGAACAACATGTGTTGCGCCAGGTCGCGGAGCGCGGCACACAGATTGAATTTACCAGCTCCGATTCGCTGAAAGATTGTTCGTTGCTGCGCACCGGCAGTTGCGATTTAGTGCGCGGAAAGGGCACATGTTATGGCTATCAAATTTGGGTGGCGCCGAATGGCGATCGGCTGGTGGCCAAATTCAGCGGCGTTCTTCTGCCCGAAACTGCCGCTGACAATAATTTGCCGGTTACCCTTTTGCGCGGCACTTGGGTGTATGTCCGCGGTTCGGGAAAATTCGTCGGCGTAAAAGGCGCGGGCGTTTATCAGGGACGATATATATCCGCGTCCGAATATGAGCTAGAGTGGAATGGCGAGCTTGACCGCGCGCCGATGGCCGAGCCAACCAACGCCAAGAAGGATTGAATATGCATAGCCTTTCACATGATGCCTTGATGCAATTGGTGGCGAGTTTATTTACTATGGTCGCAACCTTAACCGGGCAACCGCTGTTGTCCGACACTTTGCCCGAAGTTCACCGAGTTCCCCATGCGCAAATTGAAGCCATGGCGTGCCTACGGCCGTGTCGGATTCGCGCGATTTACATCCCACACCTCGGTGTTTATTTGGACGACAATTTAGACCTCGAGCACAACGCCTTCGATCGCTCGATTTTATTGCATGAACTGGTGCATCACGCGCAGGCCGCGATGGGAAAGTACGACGATCTATCGCTGTGCGAAAACTGGAAATCAAGTGAGGTAGAGGCGTACCGGATTCAAGATTTGTACCTGGCGCGGGTCGGCTCTGCGCAACGCATCCATCACTCTATCGAGCAAGCATTACGCTGCCCATAATTTTGTTATTGGCGCTGCCGGTAAAGCCGCGCCCCACTTACATCTTCAGGTACAATGCGCCAAGGTCCGCTATGCTATTGGCTGCTGGCCTAGCCTAAATCGGACTGCAGTATTATCGTGGTGTAGTGCGGCCGCGAATGAGAACTTATAAAACCGCCGGTTCGTCATCCCCGCATGTGCATGCCGAAACTGAGTCATGCAATTAAATTGCCGGTTCTAGCCTTGAAACGCTTCCAAAAATAGACCTGCCAGAAAGCAATAGCGGCGCAGATCCCCACACATGCATAGCCAAGAGCCACTATTCATAAGGTTCTCAGCGTCGCGATAAAATAACAGGCGAATGGCGCGAAACGAGCCGGCGAACGCGACTTGATTTACATCGCCACTCGCAATTGAAATTTTTCGATGCGATAGCGCATGGTATCGCGAGAAATTCCGAGCAGGCGCGCCGCCTTCGAAACGTTTCCGCCGCATCGCTCAAGGGCTTGGACGACCAGCGTACGCTCCACCTCAATTAAATTAAGTCCACCCGGGGGAAGGTCGACGTGGGGAAAGCGCTAGTTGTTACAGGAAGCGGCATGGTCGTTGTCAGCGGCGCGGTCGCCGTCGCGCTCAGATCTCCACTAAAACTCAGATCGCTTGGATACAAGGTATCGGAACGCGCCAGAATCACGCTCTGCTCAATGGCGTTGCGCATCTCGCGAACGTTTCCCGGCCAAGCGTATGCGGCAAAGGTCGCCAACACCTCGGCGCTGAATCGCAGTTTCGCCTTGCCGTAGCGGGTGCGATGCATTGCAAGAAAATGCTCCGCCAATATCGTGATGTCTGTACTGCGCTGTCGAAGTGGCGGGACTTCCAGCTCGACGATGCGCAAACGAAAATATAAATCAGCGCGAAACTTGCCATCACGAATTTGCTGTTCGAGATTGCGGTTGGTCGCCGTGACGATGCGAACGTCAACCTTATTCTCGCGCACGGAACCCAATCGCCGCACCCGCTTGTCCTCAAGTAATTTAAGCAGCCTCGCCTGCAATGCCAGATCGATTTCACCGATCTCATCCAGAAACAAAGTCCCACCTTCCGCCGCCTCGATAAGCCCGAGCTTGCGCTCTTTCGCATCGGTGAACGCGCCCCGCTCATAGCCGAACAGTTCGGCCTCGAGAAGATTAGTGGGAATGCTGGAACAATTCACTTCGATGAAGGGCTTGGTGCGGCGCAGCCCGGCATAGTGGAGGGCGCGCGCAACGAGTTCCTTGCCAGCGCCGGTTTCGCCGGTAATGAGCGCAGCCGGTGGCTCTGCATCAGCCAGACAGCACTCCGCCTCTATCACCTGCGAAATCAACCCTTTCAGCAGCAGCATCGGTGTGGACTCACCGATCAGTTGCTCGATGCCGCCCTCGCCCGCTTCTTTCTTGCGGTAATAGTTTAGTTCCTGACTGACACGCGCCTCGCCGACAATCTTATCCAAAACCATTTTCAACTTGCCGAGCACCAGGGGTTTGGTGAGGTAGTCATAGGCGCCCGCCTTCATGGCATCAACTGCAAGTTGTTCGCTGCCTTGACCTGTCGCCATGATGCACTTGATATGGGGATCTATTGCATGGATGCGTGTAAGCAATTCCAATCCGTCCAACCCCGGCAAGTTGTAATCGAGAACGACCACTTCAGGCCGTTCGCTATCAACAAGGGCAAGTCCTAACTCGCCGGTTTCGGCGTGCTTAACTTCATAGTTTAAGCGGCGCAAATACGTTGCAATGTTCTTTGCCAGAACCGTCTCGTCTTCGATGATTAAGACCGACAGCATTAGGGATTCTCGACTGGAAACACCAACGTCGCATGGGTGCCGCGGCCAATCTGACTGTCGATGCGAATCGAACCACCGATGCGCTCCATGGTGCGTTTTACCAGGACCAGCCCTATTCCTAATCCCTTGCGTTTACTGGTGCTCAAGGGTTGAAATATTTTCTGTAACTGATCGGACGAAATACCGACCCCCGTATCGACGAGCTGCAATTCGATCGTGCGTTTGTCCTCGGATATTCGCGATCGCATCGATAGCGTACCGCCGTTTGGCATGGCTTCGATGGCGTTGGCAATTACGCTATTGAGCATCTGCACAAGTAGTCCCGGGTTACCGATAATGCATGGCATGTCATCGGCGAGTCCAAAATGGGTTCGGATATCGAGGCGCACGAACTCGCGCTGAAAGCCATTGACCGCGGTGGCTAACAAGAGATTCAAATCAACCGGTTCGAGCTTGGCGCGACCTTGACCGGCATAAGTTAGCAGACTACGCAACCATTGTTCCAAGCGGTCCACTTCGGCAACGATATCCTGGGCTTGCTCTTGTGTTTCGCCTGATTTTGAGTCGGCCCCGAGTTCGGCCGATGTGCGAATTGAGGCCAATGGATTGCGAATACCGTGAGCAACAGCCGAAGCCATCTCGCCGACTGCAACCATCGCTTCATTGGCAACGAGTTGTCCCTGTTGATGTCGCATCACGCGTTCCGCCCGGCGAATAACCCAGAACAAGCTTGCGAAGAGCAAGGCACCACTGAGCAGGGCACACAGCCAGATCCAGCGAATCAGCGTATCAATAGTCGAAAAAATCGGAACCGGCGACTTATAAATTTCGACCACGCCCAAAATCGACTTATGCTGGGCATCGAACACGGGGATGTAATTTTCAACGAATCGTTCGATTCGCTTGTCTTGAAAAAAATGTTCAATCTTCACTGGCGAGGTCAAATTCTCCTTCGAGCTTTCGACCACGAGCTGTCCTTCGAGCGCCACCGTCAATTCATCGTTGTCGGACATAACGCGGTTTTTTGCCGCAGGATTACTCGACCAGATGACGCGATGCTCAAGGTCGTAAACGTTGGCATGGAGAACATCGGGCATGGCCGAGATTTGTCTAAAGAATTGCTCGAGGCGTGTGTCTCGCCCGCTTGGGTCGAGTTCGGTGCGCGCGGATTTCTTGTCGTGCACGCCCAAAAAGAACGGTTGAATCTCCTGAGTCTTAAGCAACCCCTGGACAAACTGCATCGCAACCACACCATCATGATGAAGCATGAGATCGCCCATTATTCGGCTGAGCACGCTCGCGACACCGATGTTCAAAGCGGAAATTGTAACCAGCGCGAGTACGGTAAACCATCGCGTCGCGCTGAAGGCCTGGTCGGAGTCTAGTCCGAGGAAACGCTTGAATCGAGCAACGCCATTGTCAATCCACGCGCGCAGCGGCTTAACCAAAGTTGATGATGTCGGCATATGCTCCATAAGTATTTTGTCATTCTTCACGGCGATAACCTCTAACTAATGCAACAACTTTCGCAATCACTAAAAATTTCCTTTACATAATAACTGAATAATATTATATTGTGTGAAACTTTCACACTAAATATTAATCTGACACTACATCAGAACGCGGTAGCGATTCTAGAAAACTAAAGTGACGACCAATTTATGACAGATCAGTCCCCGAGGTTGGGGGCTCCTTCCAATATCGTTATACAAGCGATCCGCGGCGTGCTCAGGCCGTTGGTAAGGTTCATGCTTGCCCAGGGTCTGACGTATACGATCCTGGTTGACCTGCTCAAGTCCATCTATGTCGAAGTTGCGTTGAATGAGTTCAAGCTGGAGACAAAACGCCAGACCGACAGCCGCATCAGCCTGTTGACCGGCGTGCATCGCAAAGACGTCAAACGGCTCTCAGAAATGATCGAAGCGGACGCGCCGCCCCCGGAAAACGTGACCCTAGGCGCGCAATTGGTCGCCAAATGGGTCGGTCAAGCGCCCTATGTCGATACGCAAGGCCGTCCGATCCCGCTCGCGCGCGGCGCCAAGGATGGTGGAGAGCGATCCTTTGAGGCGTTGGTTGCCTCCGTCAGCAAAGACATACGTTCACGCGCGATATTAGACGAATGGATGCGCCTGGGCGTCGTCCACATGGACAACAACGATTGCGTTTGCCTCGACACCGAGGCCTTTGTTCCCAAGCAAGGTTTCGAGGAGAAAGCTTATTACTTCCAACACAACCTGCACGACCACATCGCGGCCAGCGTACACAATATGCTGGAACTCGGGCCGCCCTTCGCAGAACGTAGCGTCTACTATGACACGCTCACCAAAGCGTCCGTCGCTGAATTAGTTTCGCTGGGTGAGGCGCTGGGCATGCAGGCGCTGCAGACCGTGAACCGCCGTGCGTTGATTTTGGAGACGAAGGACGCCAAAAATCCCGACGCCAATCAGCGCATAAACTTCGGCATTTATCTTTACCACGCCAAACAACACGACAAGCAATCTGAGCCAACGGATAACGATGAATAATCGATATCTAAACAACTGACTACCAAACTTCACCCATAAAGGATATGACCATGCGCATGCAATCTCACCCTATCAGACAATTTTTGCGTCCCAACCCTGTAACAGGAATTTGCCTATTCACGCTTAGCTTGCTACTCGCCGCCTGTGGAGGTGGTGGCGGTGGTAGTGGTGGCGGCGGCGGTGGATCAACAACCGGTACCCCAGCAGCGGCAATCGGCACGGTGGAAAAAATCGGTAGCGTCAAAGTCAACGGCATTACCTTTGATTGCCTTAATGCAACGGTAACCTACGATGACGGCGTGGTTGACGCCGGTGAGGATCGGTGCATCGAAGCCCAACGTAGGGGCGAGCTTGACGATAGTATGCACGTCGTCGTAAACGGCAAGGTCAATGATGATGGCGTGTCGGGCTCGGCCAGTTCCGTGCGAGTCAAACATCGCTTCAAAGGCCCGGTCGGCAGCATCGATACGACCGCGCAAACCTTTACGATTCTCGGTCAAACCATTCAAATCGACGACTCGACCATTTTTAAAATCGGTAACACGAAGACGACCGGCATAGCTGGACTTAACAGTCTTCCCCTTAATGCGAAAGTTAAGGTCAATGGTGTCGCCGGTCCAAACGGTACGTTTCTCGCGACCTATGTCAAAACCAAATCGGACCTCTCCGACGATAGTAATGAAGTTAAAG
>JANNFT010000210.1:0-1526 GCA_031380185.1 Pseudomonadota bacterium | reverse complement strand
ATACTGGCTTGCAGCCATGCCATTGCCACGAGCCAGTATCCCTGCGGCGCCTGGCAGCGATGATGCTTCGCGCGCGTGCAGGCGATATGCAATACCTAAACCTTGGCTGCTATTCATTTACACAATCCGCGGCTTAAAACTCGTTTAACGTCCTTCGCTTCAGCTTCATAATTTCTTCTCAACGGGCGTATCGTCCACCTATCGTGGTGACCGGGCAAATTTAGAGCACAACGCGTTGCCGACTGCACCTATGAAATTTCCTAAACCTATTCCAAGTCGACGCAAATAGGATTAGCATTATTTGGCGGCATCTATTACTTTCGATATAGACTGACTACCGGTCTACTACTTTCGACATAGGCCGTTCGACATATTGTTTCTGGGGGGGAACGATGGCTAAATGGAGACTCATAAAAACCTTAATTTCAACTCGCTGCGAACTTATGGGGAATTTCCTCAAAGAGATTCCGAAATGGCTGGTGCGGCAAGTGCCGGCTTGGTTGGGAAGGGAGTCCCACGCAGACATCATGTATCGCGGCAACACATCATCGCGCAATAGCAATCCAGCCGATCACTCGACGCGCATTAGCGGTTCGTTGTTTATTTGGTTGTTCGGCGTCGGCACATTCCAGCCAATGATGCTGGTCTTTGCCGCCGAGCGCTGCCCCGCTATAAACGCAACCAAAGTCGTCTCCGTTCAGGGCAACGTCACTTGGAGTGTGATCAACACTGCGACCTTAACTGCCGCAAAACTCAACGACATACTCTGCGTCGGCGACACCGTCCGCGTTGGCGCCAAGAGCCGTGCGGTATTGCGCCTGCCCAATGAAACGACGATCCCGCTCGACCAGAACACCATCTTCCAGTTAAAGGAAGCGATTTCCGAAAAAGAGCCGACGCTGATCGAGTTGATCCAGGGCGCGATCCACGTCATCACCCGCACGCCCAAGCCATTCAAAGTCAATACGCCATACTTAAACGCGAACGTCGAAGGCACGGAATTTTTCGTAGGCGTAGATAGCGCCGAGGCACGCGTCGTCGTCATCGAAGGCAAAGTCAACGTCAGCAATGAGTTAGGCGCATTGCTGTTGGTGAACAACGAAGCCGCCACCGCCCAAAAAGGCCAAGCGCCGCAAAGGACGCTCACGATCAAACCGCGCGACGCCGTGCAGTGGGCGCTGTACTACCCGCCATTGTTCGATCCAAAATCACGCAGCGGCGGGCAGAATCTAGCGCCTTCGCACGAACTCTACGGCCAAGGCAAAATCACTGACGCGATCGAGAGCCTGAACGCAATCCCCGAAGCTGAACGTAATGGCGACTATTACAGTTACCGCGCGGGATTGTTGTTGCTGGTAGGCCGCGCTGACGAAGCCGAACCGGACATCGAATCGGCGCTCAAGGAAAACGCCAACAACACCGACGCCCTAAGCCTAAAAGCTATCATCACCATTGTTCGAAACGACAAGGTGAAAGCACTGGACCTGGCCAACCAAGCGGTCAGCATCGACGATAAATCCGCTTCG
>JANNFT010000209.1:0-7259 GCA_031380185.1 Pseudomonadota bacterium | reverse complement strand
CGCGCGGTAATTTACATTTCGTCAGCCGTAAAAAAGATCTGATTATCCGCGGCGGCCACAATATTTATCCGGCGCGCATCGAGGATCTTGCCCTTCGCCATACGCGCGTGCAGAAGGCTGCCGTATTTCCTATTGCCGATGACCGGCTCGGTGAAAAAGTATGTCTGGCAATTATTGCTCGTGATGGCGCGATACTTGACGCCTACGAAGTGCTTGAACATTTGCATTGCGTTGGATTATCCAAGTTCGACATGCCGGAATATTTCATCCAGCTCGATACTTTTCCGCTCACTCCCAGCGGCAAAGTTCTGAAACGCGAATTGGTGGAATTGGCGAAGGGCGGCCATATTAAACCTGGAGCAGTGCGCTGGAACGATCCCGCCAAAGCGAAAGAAGCCTGAACGATGACTGTTGAACTTACGCGCGTCGAAGAATTCGCGTTGATCACGTTGAATCGCCCCAACGCATTAAACGCCTTGTCGTTCGAGATTATTCGCGAACTCGGCGAAGCGCTCGACGTTGCCGCGGCCGGCGACGCCCGCGCGCTCTTCATCACCGGCGCCGGTGGAAAAGCCTTTTGCGCCGGCGCGGATATCAAGGAATTGATGGCGCGTTCCGCAACGCAGCACCGGTCGGGCGTGAGCCTCGGACAACAAACATTCGCCAAACTCGACGATTTGCCGATTCCGAGCATCGCTTTAATCAATGGCTACGCATTTGGCGGCGGCTTGGAATTGGCGCTCGCCTGCACGTTCCGGCTTGCGACTCGCAACGCGAAAATGGCGCTGCCGGAAATCAAGCTCGGACTCATTCCCGCCTATGGCGGCACGCAGCGTTTGCCGCGCGTGATCGGCGAAGCCCGCGCGCTGGAGATGATTCTTTCCGGCCGCAATGTCGATGCGACTGAGGCGGAGCGCATCGGCCTCATCAATCGCTTAGTCGACTGCGACCTGCTCGCGGCCGGCATCGAATTTGCCCGCAGTTTTTCGCAGCACAGCCTCTCGACATCTCGTCTTGCACGTAAAGCAATAGGTTGGTCGAATACCGTCTCCCTCGCGAAAGGATTCGAGATCGAAGCGCAGCTTTCCACTGAAGCCTACCAAACCGGCGACGCCAACGAAGGCATGAGCGCGTTCCTGAAGAAACGCAAAGCGAAGTTCAACGACCGATGAACGTATTCGACCGTCTTGACCGTTTACCCGCGCTGAATTCGGAAGAACTCGCGCTGTTGGAAAACGTTCGTTCGTTGTCTCGCGAGAAAATCGCAGCGCGAGCGGAATATTACGATCGCAGCGCTGAATTTCCTTGGGACAACGTGAACGCAATAAATGCACTTGGCTTAAACGCGATGTTTGTCCCCGAGGCTTACGGTGGCTCAACCTTGTCGTACGCGGCCTACCTCGCCTGCGTTCGGGAAATCAGCCAGGCGTGCGCCTCGACCGGGATTATTTGGGCGACGAATTTTCATGCGATCAAACCTTTGATCGATTTCGGCGCCGAAGAACAAAAGCGCAGACTATTGCCGATCATCGCCAACGGCGGGCTTGCATCTCTGGCCATCAGCGAACCATCCGCCGGTTCGGACGCAACGGGTATGAAAACCAAATTCACGCCGCAGGGCGATAATGTTGTGATAGACGGCGGCAAAACGTTTATCACCAGCGGCGACGTCGCGGACTTGTTGTTGGTGTTCGGCAAATGGAGCGAGATCGACGACAGTAAAGCATCGATTTCCGCCATCATCGTCGAGAAAAATACGCCGGGCCTAAGCGTCGTGCGCAAAGAAGACAAAATGGGTCATCGCGCTTCCAGCACGGCGGCATTGGCGTTCGATGGCTGCAAAGTGCCGCGCGCCAATCTGCTCGGTGCGCCTGGCGCGGGGCTCAATATCCTGCTGGCGTCGCTGAACAAATCGCGCCCAAGCGTCGCCGCCCACGCGCTGGGCATTGCCCGCGCGGCGTTTGAAGATGCGGTCAATTACATCAACCAGCGCAAACAATCCGGCCGGACGATTTTGGAGTTTCAAGGGATACAATTCCTAATCGCCGATCTTGCAACAGAACTGGCGCAATGCGAGGCGTGGCTTTGGTATGTGGCGGGATTGGTTGATCGTGGCGAAGCGGATTTCGCTGTCGAAGCGTCGATGCTGAAAATGCGCGCATCGGATCTCGCCATGCGAATCGCGACGGAAGCAGTGCAGTTATACGGCGGCTACGGCTATTGCAAGGACTACCGCGTTGAGCGTTTGATGCGCGACGCCAAAATCACCCAGATTTGGGAAGGTACGAATCAAATTCATCGTCAGTTTATCGGCAAGAGTTTCATCGCGAAATAACATGGAAATTAAAACGATAGGCATCGCGGGTTGCGGCACGATGGGTGCGGGAATCGCCATCGTGGCGGCACGCGCGGGCTTTCGCACCATCGTGTACGACGCGCGGCCCGAGGCGTTGGACAAGGCGCGTACGCAAACTCAAGGTTTTCTCGCGAAGTCGGTTGCGAAGGGTAAGCTGATGATTGAGCAAGTCGACACCATCATGTCGGGCTTGATTAGCACGACAAAGACCGATGATCTGGCGCAATGCGATTTGGTGATTGAAGCGGTGTTTGAAGCGCTCAAAGTAAAGCATGAATTGTTGGGCGTGCTCGATAAAGTATGCCCCGCCCACACGATTTTCGCGTCGAACACATCGACACTTTCAATCACGGAAATCGCCGCGGGTTCCGGGCGCGATGATCGCGTCGTTGGCATGCACTTTTGTTTGCCGGCGCAACTGATGAAGCTGGTAGAAATGTCGCCCGGCATCAAAACCAGCGACGCTGCGTTTCAGAATGCATGGGCGTGTTGCTTGGCGCTCGGACAAAAACCGGTCAAGACCAAAGACAATCCCGGTTTTATTCTGAATTATTTTCTGGTGCCGTTTAACAATGATGCCATTCGCCTCGTGGAGGCTGGCGTCGCCGAGCCCGCCGACATTGATCGCGCCATCAAGGCCGGACTTGGCTATCCCATGGGGCCTTTGGAATTGCTCGATCTGGTCGGGCTCGACACGCAATTGCTATTGTGCGAAGCGCTGTACGGCATGACCAACGAGCCGCGTAATGCCTGTCCGCCGCTAGTGAAGCGCATGATCGCGGCGGGACATCTCGGACGTAAGACCGGGCGCGGGTTTTATACCTACAAAAATAACGCGATGGTCGGTGGATAAATGAAGATCGGCTACTCGATCTTTCAAACCGGAATCAGCCGGACATTCTTGAAAGACCACCCATTAATTGTCAACGGCAGTAGTTCGACCGCAGCTTTGGTGATCGTCGGCGCGGGGGCCGGCGCGGCATTCCAATCAATCCGCGATCGCGCCGCAAGAATAGTGGTGCTGGTCGAGCTCGGTATGGAATGCCTCGGTACACTTACGGGCGAAAGCCGAGGTCTGGAAGGCTCGAACGTTTTGGGCTTCGCGCGCTTTCGATTGGGTGACGGCGAGCCGTCGAACCTCGTGGAATTGGTTCGCCAGCCGCAAACTTCGCAAACTGCAATCGAAGCTTCGAAGGAAATTTTCACCGCAGCCGGATTACAAGTCGCGCTATGTAACGACTTCGCCGGGCGCATTATCGATCGCTTGGTGCGGCCTTACTACAATGCCGCCCTGCGCCGTCTCGACGAAGGCTTGGCGAGCGCGGACGACCTCGACACCACATTGAAACTTGGCCTCGGCTATCCGGAAGGGCCGATCGCGCTACTCGAACGCACCGGTTTGCAGCATCATTTTGATGTGAGCCAAGCGCTATTCGAAGCCTATGGCGAACCAGCATACTCACCGGCGCGCCGCGCGCGCGTGACAAAACAACGACAAGGAAAATAGTTCATGCAACCATTAACTGGTGTCCGTGTGTTGGACTTCAGCACCTTATTACCCGGACCGATGGCAACGTTGTTGCTCGCGGATGCGGGTGCGGAAGTCATCAAAATCGAGCGGCCGAACGGCGAAGATATGCGTGGTTACGAGCCGAAAATCGGCGACGACAGCGTAAATTTCGGCTTGCTTAATGGCGGTAAACGCAGCCTAGCGATCGATCTCAAAGCGCCGGGCTCGGTTGAAAAACTTAAGCCTTTGATTGCGAGCGCAGACATTGTGATCGAGCAATTCCGGCCCGGCGTGATGGAGCGTTTGGGTTTGGGTTATGAGGCGCTGAGGGCGATTAATCCGCGCATCATTTATTGTGCGATTACCGGCTATGGCCAAACCGGTCCAAAGGCGCAAGTCGCCGCCCACGATTTGAACTACATCGCCGAATCGGGTTTGCTCGCGATCGCGGCCGACAGCACCGGCGCGCCGGTCGTCCCACCGGCGTTGATTGCGGATATCGCCGGTGGCGCTTATCCGGCGGTGATGAATGTTCTACTGGCGTTGCGCCAGCGTGATCAATCGGGCGCCGGTTGCAAAATCGATGTCTCCATGAGCGACAACATGTTTACGTTTTTATATTGGGCGATGGGCGAAGGTTTCTCGACGGGCGAATGGCCGAAACCGGGCGGCGGGCGGATCGCAGGTGGGAGTCCGCGTTACCAAATCTATCGCACCGCTGACGATAAATTCGTCGCCGCGGCGCCTCTGGAACAAAAATTTTGGGAGAATTTTTGTAAGCTGATTGATTTGGAAAAATCCTTGCACGACGATCGTATTGATGTCGCCGCAACCAGGCGTGGCGTCGCCGCCATTATCGCGAAAGAAACTGCTACGGTGTGGGCCGAACGATTCGCGGGGAAAGATATTTGCTGCTGTATCGTAAAAACGATTGAAGAGGCGACTCGCGATCCGCATTTCATTGGACGCCGATTATTTGCGCGTGCTCTAAATGTAGGAGGGCGCCAAGTCCCGGCACTGCACACGCCAATCGCCCCGGCGTTTCGTAGCGGTAATAAAGAAGTTGAGTTTCCCAAATTAGCGCGCGACAACGATGAACTATTTCCTCCGCTTTAAGGGGCGGACTAAGCTTGCAGAATGCACGCAATTTTAGCAAGCGTTCGCGCGCGTGCAACGTAGCGCACAAGGAAAAATTGCCATCACGATTGCTTGTGCAACATGCGCTGCATCGCATCCAGCCCCAAGAAATAAGACTGAATGCCGAAACCGAAAATCACGCCCTTCGCCACGTCGCGGGTGATGGGCCGGATCGCGCGTTTTTCGATGTTGGTCATATGCACTTCGATATACGGAAACGGTAGCGCGGCGAGGCAATCCTTCAGCGCGTAGCCCGCATAGCCGAAGCCCGCCGGATTCATCACCAGGCCATCGAAGCCCTCGTCTACCGCCCGATATAGTCGATTGATCGCTTCACCTTCGATGTTGCTGTAAAAAATTTCCAGTTCGAAGCCCTGTTGTTTCGCGTAGGCAAATAACATCGCGTCCAATTCCGCGGCGCTAGTCGTGCCGTAGAGTTGCGGCTGGCGGCGTCCCAGAAAAGTCATGTTTGCGCCTTGCACCAACAGAATTTTCATTGCATTTCACACCCAACGTTTTTTGTATTCTACCGCGCTAACGAATTCTCGTGACGGGTCGGTATACTGTTGTCCATGGTGCGGACTAAGATGAAGGCGTAGCGATGTTGGAACATCTTTCGAACGGAATATTAGTCGTGTGGACCGATGTGATCGACGGACACGAAGCCGAATTTAACACTTGGTACAGTGAGCAGCATTTACCCGAGCGGCTGGCAGTTACCGGATTTCACAACGCGCGCCGCTACGCCGGCGTGGCCTCACCGAAGTACCTGGCGTATTACGAAACAACAACGCCGGGCGTGATGGCGTCAGTTCCCTATATCGAACGCTTGGCGAATCCAACCGATTGGACGCGGCGTGTCATGCCCTGGTTCGTTGGAACCATTCGTACCGTTTGCAAAGTGGTGGCAAACTTCGGTCAAGGTGTCGGCGGCGTTGCGCAGACACTCACATTTTCCATGGATCAGGCTGAAGAAGCGCTTCCTGCTTGGCTCACAGGCAAGGCATTGCCGGAAGCCGCATCCCACTTGGGCTGCGTGAGAGCGCAACTTTGGAATAACGATGCGGACATCACCAATCGACCCAGTCCCGAACAAGCCATGCGGCCGCAGCGGGACAGCGCAGTGGATTGGGTGATCATTGTTGAGGCCGTCGCTGAATCTGCGCTGCATGAGATCATTCGACCAATAGAGAATGTTTTGCGTGAAAAACGCGCGACGAAAATACAAAGTCAGGGCCCCTATCAATTGTTGAATTATTTGCGTAAGGAATGAGACGGGCATTCGGCGCCGCTACCCCAATGCCGTGGCGACGGATACTAATCGGCGTTGCCGCACTGTTGTTATTGCTCGTGGCGCTTGGCGTGTTTTTCCTCGCGACCTTCGATGCCAATTCTCAAAAGGCGCGGCTCGCGACCATGGTGAAAGAAAAGACCGGTCGAGTACTGTCGATTCCCGCTGATGTGCGGTTGAAGTTGTTTCCTGTCATACGCTTTGAACTTGATCGTGCGATTCTCGACGAGAAAAATTCCTCGATACCTTTCGCGACTATCGAGGCGGTTAAGCTATCGCTGCGACTGTGGCCGCTTCTGCGTCGCCAAGTGATTTTGGATCAAGTGGAAATCGGCAATTTCAGCGTCGCGTTGCAACGCTTTGCAAACGGCGCCACTAACTTCGACGACCTGATCGCCAAAGATGAATCGCCGTCGTCGCTCCGTTTCGATCTTGCCGGCCTCACCATCAAGAATGGAACCTTGCGATTTGACGATGAACTCGCCCAACGCAAAACGCAGTTTACTCAACTACAAATCACGACCGGGCGCTTGACGGAAAATGTCGCCACGCCGGTTCAAGCGAAATTCCTGCTCACAAACGATAATCCGGTGGCTGCACTAAACACGGAACTTAGCGGCGAACTGAAGTTCGATTTGCAGAAAAAGCAATACCAATTCACCCGTACGAAACTTAGCGCGGTGGGAGCGGCGACAGGTTTGAAGCCCATCACCATCGGCCTGCGAGCCAGTATTGATGCGGATCTTGGCGTAGGCCGCGTCGCGCTTCAAGATCTGAATGCAATCGTCGATGGACGCGCCGGTACGCAAACCGTGCACGCTGAATTGGCATCGCCGCGGCTTACATCAGGAGCGAACAACCTGTCGATCGAACAGATTAAAGCGCAGTTAAAAATCGATGATTCCGTGAGAAAAATCAGCGTCAGCGCGACGGTTCCCGCTTTGGTGAGCGTGGGCAACAAGATT
>JANNFT010000202.1:0-3932 GCA_031380185.1 Pseudomonadota bacterium | reverse complement strand
ACGCAGGCTATTGCTTTGCCCAAACCCGGCGGAAAAAAACCATTCGATGTTATCGGCATTCCGATTAAGCAACCGGGACTTCACGTGGTCTAAATCGCCAGCCCGCGTTTGGGGCAAACGCTGCTGAAAAAAAAGCGCCCGTACTATGTTCGTAGCGCCGCGTTGGTGACTAACATGGCGGTGCATTTCAAATGGGGCGTGGCGTCGTCGCTGGTGTGGGTGACGAGTTTGGATCGCGCCAAGCCGGTTGCCAACGCTGACATCAGCATCCGCGATTGCCACGCGCAACTGCGCTGGCAAGGCAAGACCGATAAGAACGGCATCGCGCGCATCGACGCAAGCCTGCCGCGCGACGCGGCGCTGCCGTCATGCGAATACCTCGGGCGAATCCTGTTCGTGTTCGCGCGCACCGCGAACGATCTGTCATTCACGCAAAGCGATTGGAATGAGGGCATCGCGGCCTGGCGCTTTAACGTCAACACCGACTTCAGCCCGCCGCAAGATGCGCTGCACACGATCTTCGCGCGAACCTTGCTGCGCGCCGGCGAAACCGTCAACATGAAACATCTGCGCCGCGAACGAAATCAATCGGGCTTTGCCTACCCGAAGATGGGCGCGAACGAAACAACTCTTTCCATCACCCACTCGGGCACCCAACAGAAATACGAGCTGCCGCTGAAGTGGGATAAACAGGGCATCGCCGAATCCACCTGGACCATTCCGAACGATGCGAAACAGGGTGACTATCACTTAACGATCGACAATCAATATGCCGGCCGATTCAAAGTTGAAGCCTTCCGCGTGCCGAGCATGCGCGCCATTATCAAGCCGCTTGCCACGCCGTTGGTGAATGCCGTCAAAGCTGAAATCGATTTGCAATTGAATTACCTCGCCGGCGGCGGCGCGGCGGGCGCCAAGGTTAGGATCAATAGCTTACTGCAACCTAAGTCGGTTTATTTTCCCGATTACGCCGACTTTCAAATCGGCGCCGGCAACGTCAAGGAAGGCATCGAAAAAGAAGGTAGCGCTGACGTCTTTGCCGACACGCCGGAGGACGCTATTCCCGCATCGACCCATACCAGTCAGCCGCTTGCCAGCAAGAATCTGGTGTTGGATGCGCAAGGCGCGGCGCGCACCGTCATCGACAAGTTACCCAAAGTCGATATCGCGAAGGATATTTTGACCGAGATGGAGTATCGCGACGCTAATGGCGAAGTTTCCGCCGTCTCGACGCACATTCCCTTGTGGCCTGCAAAAATATTGATCGGCCTGAAGCCCGACGGCTGGGCGCTCAGCAAGGATCAGCTTAAATTTTACGCACTGGCTGTGGATCTGAACGGTAAGCCGATCAAAGGCGCAGCGATTAAAATCGATCTGTTGCAGCGAAAAACATATTCCCATCGCAAACGCTTGGTCGGCGGATTTTATGCATACGAAAACGTCAACGAAGTGAAAGCCATCGGCACGGCATGCCGTGGCAACACCGATGCAAAAGGCCTGTTGATTTGTGAAATCAAATCACCGATTTCCGGCAATATCATTTTGCGCGCGCAAGCCAAAGACGATTCCGGCAACCCAAGCTACACCCACAGCGATGTGTGGGTGGCCGGTTCCGAGGACTGGTGGTTCACGCAATCGAACGATGACCGCATGGACCTGCTACCCGAGAAAAAACGCTACGAACCCGGCGAGACCGCCGTGCTGCAAGCGCGCATGCCGTTCCGTGAGGCGACAGCGCTGGTTACGGTCGAACGCGAAGGCGTGTTGGAAAGTTTCGTGGCCGAGTTATCGGGCAAAGCGCCGGTGATTAAATTGCCGCTTAAAGGCAACCACGCGCCGAATGTGTTTGTGTCGGTGCTGGCAGTGCGGGGCCGCGTCGGCGACGTGCAGCCGACGGCGATGGTCGATCTCGGCAAACCGGCGTTCAAGCTTGGCCTTACGGAACTTAAAGTGGGTTGGCGCGAACATGAGCTCAAAGTTAAAGTGACGCCGGAAAAAACCACTTATCGGGTGCGCGATCAAGCGACGCTTTCGATCCAAGTCGCGCGCGCCGACGGCAAGCGCTTACCGGCCGGCACTGAGATTGCGCTCGCGGCGGTGGACGAGGGCCTGCTCGAACTCATGCCCAACGGCAGTTGGAATTTGCTTGAGCAGATGATGGCGGAACGGGGCTTGGGTGTGGAAACCGCGACGGCGCAAATGCAAGTGGTCGGGCGCCGGCATTTTGGCCGCAAAGCCGTGGCGGCCGGTGGTGGTGGCGACGCAATGCGTCAAGGTGGCGCGGGCGATAGTGCGGCGCGCGAGATGTTTGATACGTTGCTTGTTTGGAAGGGCCGCATCGTGCTCAATGCCAACGGTAAAGCCAGCGTCACCGTTCCGCTGAACGATTCACTGACGTCATTCAGGATTGTTGCGATCGCTAACGCCGACAGCGGTTTGTTCGGCACGGGTTACACCAGCATTCGCGCAACGCAAGACCTGATGCTGTTTTCCGGGCTGCCGGCAATGGTGCGCGAAGAAGATCGCTTCTTCGCAAACGTCACGCTGCGCAACGCGTCGGACAAGAATCAGGACGCCAAAATCAACGCCACTGTCACAGCAATCGCTCAGGGGAAATTAGGTAAACCGGTCGAACTTGCCGCGCAGAACATTTCCGTCAAGCCCGGCCAAGCCGAGGAATTGACCTGGCCCACCATCACGCCGGCCGGTGCCGATCAACTGCAATGGGACGTGATGGTCACGGCAATGTCCGGCGGCAAAGCCACGACAGATCGCATCAAATTTACTCAGAAAGTCGCGCCCGCGATTAAAACCCGCACGTTCCAAGCGACGCTGCTGCAACTCGACCAATCACTGGATCTCGCCATCGCACAACCGAAAGACGCGTTGCCGAATCGCGGCGGCATTAGGATCGATTTGTCGCGTTCGCTCGCCGGCCAACTCGGCGGTGTGCGCGATTACATGCGCGAATATCGCTACACCTGCCTGGAGCAACGCGCGTCGAAAGCGATTGTGCTGAACGACGAAACCTTGTGGCAAAGCGTGCTGCAATCGTTACCGTCCTATCTCGATAACGATGGCCTGGCGAAATATTTCACCGGCATGCGCGAGGGCAGCGATACGCTCACGGCGTACCTGCTAACGATAGCGGACGAGGCTGGGTGGGCGATTTCGGATGCCGTCAAGAAGCGCATGAATACTGGCTTGCAGGCCTTTATACAGGGTAAAATCCGGCGCGATTCGAGTTTGCCGGCAGCCGATTTGACCTTGCGCAAGCTCGCCGCGTTCGCCGCGTTGAGTCGCAGCGAACCAGCGCCGGATGCGCTGTGGCTGACCTCGATCACGATCGAGCCGAATCTGTGGCCGACATCCGCGATACTCGATTGGCAGACGATTTTGCAACGAGTCGTGGCGATGCCGGAACGCGAGGCGCGCTTGAAAGAAGCCGAACAAATACTGCGCAGCCGCCTTAACTTCCAAGGCACGATCATGGGATTTTCCACCGAGCGCAGCGACAATTTGTGGTGGCTTATGATTTCCGGCGACGGCAATGCCAACCACGCGATCGTGAACTTGCTCGACAATCCGGCGTGGCGCGAAGAACTACCGCGCATGGTAAAGGGCGCGATTGCGCGGCAGCATCGCGGCCATTGGAACACGAGCGTCGCCAATGCGTGGGGCGCGCTGGCGCTGCGCAAATTCGCACAAGCGTTCGAAGCCGTCGCCGTCGCGGGAACGACTTCCGCGAGCACCGCGAACCATAGCCGCAGCGTGGCATGGCCGGCAAGCAGGCAAACCGGCACACTCAATCTCTCTTGGCCCACAAGCGGCAATGATCAACTTAAATTGCGCCACAACGGCGCAGGAAAACCGTGGGTGACGGTAAGTGGTAACGCGGCGATTCCGTTGCGGGCGCCGCTCAACAGCGGCTT
>JANNFT010000099.1:0-3533 GCA_031380185.1 Pseudomonadota bacterium | reverse complement strand
ATCGACGCCATGGTGCTTGCGGTGCCCATGCTCATGCAATGTCCGGCGGAGCGCGACATGCACACTTCCGCTTCGTACAAATCGTCCATATTCATTTCACCGGTCTTGAGCATTTCGGTGAACTTCCACACGTGGGTGCCGGAGCCGATGTCCTCGCCGCGGACTTTGCCGTTCAGCATCGGTCCGCCGGAGACGACCAGGGTTGGCAAATCGCAACTGGCCGCACCCATCATCAACGCCGGCGTGGTTTTGTCGCAGCCGACCAGCAAAATGATGCCGTCAAACGGATTCGCGCGAATTGATTCCTCGACATCCATGCTGACCAGATTGCGGAACAACATCGCCGTAGGGCGCATCACCGGCTCACCCAGCGACATCACCGGAAATTCGAGCGGAAAACCGCCCATCTCCAGCACGCCTTTTTTCACGTACTCGGCGATATCGCGGAAATGTGCATTACACGGCGTGACTTCCGACCAGGTATTACAGAAGCCGATAACCGGACGGCCATCGAACAGGTGATGCGGCAAGCCCTGATTTTTCATCCACGAGCGATGCACCATGCTGTCGCGGTTCGGACGGCCGAACCACTCGATACTGCGATACTCGTTGTTCCGTTTCTTGTCCTTTTTATCTGCCATGATGTACCCCTCCAGGTGAATGTTTGACTGAATGCGCGTATCACGCGTGTGCTTGGAATTCTACACTCGCGGCGCGCAACTGTAGCGGTTTCCGCTAGCATATTATTCGCGACCATGAGCCACCAGGCGCTCCCCGCTTGCCTCGCAGCCGCATATGCCGCGGGAGCCACGGCCAATCTGCGTGCTGGCATGGCAGTATATTCATCTCGAACGAATTCGATGACGGCACGGACTCATTGCCGAAGATGATTTGTCACAAGCTGATGCTATACTCAGAATATACCTTAAGTCGTTGATTCAAGGCCTTTTCAAAATGATTCGTTGGGTTTTAAAACAGAATAATTGTGGATTGCTAGACAAATGGCTGAACTGAAATTGCCGCATGCATTGGTGTGGCCAGCCACCTGGTTTTCCAGACGTTGGATCGACCTGACTAGCCTCGCATTGCTGGTGCTCCTGTGCTGGCTGCTCGCGAACTGGACTTGGATATTTTGGCCACGCTTAAAAAACTCCCAAATCGATCCTGCGCAACAACTGATGACGGCGCCGCAGCTATCCGCAGGCGAAATCGCGGCGCGCCATTTGTTCGGCACGCCAAACGCCACAGACGCGACGAATGCGCCGCCGGCGATCGTCGCCAGTCCGCTGAACGCCAAGCTCAAAGGGGTTTTCGCCGGGTTGTCGCCGTTTCCTGCCTTCGCAATTCTGAACTTTGACGGCAAGGACCAGCCGGTTCGGGTCGGCACGGAAATCGTTCCCGGCGCCGTACTTGATAGCGTGTTTGCGCGCCACATATTGGTGCGACGTAATGGCGCCATCGAAAAACTCGAATTCGAGAATAGCGGCACACCGGGAATCCCCGGCGCCCCGCTGGCGCAGTTGAGCTCGCAAATGGCGCCGCGCTTGCCAACAGCGCCGTCGCAATTTAGACTTAATGTACAATCTGTTAACCAAAATACATCGGCCCTTTCGCGCGGCGAGCTGCAATCAGCCCTCCAAGATCCGCGACAACTCACGAATGTCGGCCGAGTTCAGGACAATCCCGGTGGCGGCGTGGCTGTGCAGGAAGCCGCACCGGGGAGTCTATTACAAAAGCTGGGGCTGTTGGATGGTGACGTAATTCGTTCGCTAAATGGGGTGCCGGTGAATTCCCAAGCCGACTTAATGCGCCTGTATCAGCACTTCGGACAAGTCGGCCAGGTTAAAGTGGAAGGCTTGCGCGCCGGGACGCCATTGCAGCTTAACTACAATATCCGTCAATAAGAGATCGAATAGCTTATGCACGCAATTTTTTCGCGGCTCCTTAGCATCACACTCTTCGCGATCGCGTTGTCGTTTTCCGCGCTCGCCGCCGACAAAAACAAAGACCGCGACAAAGTCACGCTGAATTTCGTCGGCGCCGATATTCAATCCGTGGTGAAAAGCGTGAGCCTGATCACCGGCAAAAACTTTATCCTTGATCCGCGCGTCAGCGGTACGGTGAATATCATTTCGGCGAATCCCGTCGACAAAGAATTGGTCTATCCGATTCTGTTATCGGCGTTGCGGCTACAAGGTTTCACCGCGGT
Source organism: Pseudomonadota bacterium (assembly GCA_031380185.1). GTDB lineage: Bacteria > Pseudomonadota > Gammaproteobacteria > Burkholderiales > JALYOK01 > JALYOK01. The sequence continues at coordinate 1,324 of JANNFT010000099.1, read as the reverse complement.
CGAAGGTCCCGGCGTGATTAAAATCATTCCCGAGGCTGATGCCAAGCTTAACAATTCGCCGATCGTCGAGGGCGCCAGCAAAATTAGAGGTGATCAGATGATCACCCAAGTATTTGCGCTGAAATATGAATCGGCAGCGCAGTTGTTACCGGTGTTACGTCCTCTGATCGCGCCGAACAATGTGATCAACGCCTATCCAAACAATAACACCTTGGTGATCACCGATTATGCGGAGAATTTGAAACGAATCGACAAGATTATTCAGGCAATCGATGTGGCGCCCAATACGGAAATCGATGTGATTCGCTTGAAATACGCGTCGGCGATTGAGATGTCACAACTCCTGCCACGTCTGTTGCCGGAGGCCGGCGCGCAGGTGAATATCCCCGGCGCGCAGCCAAAACTTGCGCTCGCGGTCGATGCCCGCATTAATGGATTAATTGTGCGCGCCGACAATCAGGCGACGATCGCGAAGGTGCGTAAACTGGTCGAAAGTCTTGACGTCGAAACCAGCGAAACCGGCAACATTCGCGTGGTGTATTTGCGCAACGCCGAGGCCGTCAAAGTCGCTGAAACACTGCGCGGAATTTTGGGCGGGGGAACCGGTGGCGCCGGCGGATCGCAACCCGTTCCGCAACCCGTAGCGCAGCCGGTTCCGGGGCAACCGGGTGCTCAGTCGGTTGCGGCGGCAATCGTCAATATCCCGCAAACTTCCGGCGGCGGCACGATACAAGCCTACGCCGCAACCAACAGCCTCGTCATCGTTGCGCCGGACTACGTATATAACGGTCTGCGCGGCGTAATCGACAAGCTCGATGCGCGCCGCGCGCAAGTGTTTATTGAAGCGCTGATCGTCGAAGTTTCGACCAATAAGGCATCGGAGTTCGGCATTCAGTGGCAGGACTTAAGCGGAGCAAATGACTCAGGCGTACGTGGCGTTGGTGGGACGAACTTCAATACCGGTGGCCCCAATAACAATATCGGCGCCGTGGCGGCTAACATTGGGAGTGCCGGTCCCGGATTCAATATTGGCATCATAAAGGGCCGCATCAATATCCCAGGCATTGGGGAAATTTTCAATTTAGGTATTTTGGCCCGCGCCCTCGAAGCCGACGGCAACGTGAACATTCTTTCCACGCCAAACATTCTCACCATCGACAACGAAGAGGCCAAAATTGTCGTCGGTCAAAACGTGCCGTTTATCACGGGAACGCAGACGGCCACCACCGGTGGCCTAGCCAATCCATTTCAAACAATCGAACGAAAAGATGTTGGCCTGCAACTCAAAGTGAAACCCACGGTGTCGGAAGGCGGCACGGTGAAG
>JANNFT010000081.1:0-3437 GCA_031380185.1 Pseudomonadota bacterium | reverse complement strand
ATCACGCCGTGCGTGTGTTGGGCGCATCCGCTTATAAAGCCGACCACATTATCGCCAGCCAAGATACCCGCGACCTGATCGTGGAGCGCGGCGAGCAGGACATGAAAAGCGAGATCGAGCGTTTCCCGCGATTGTTTCGCTCGGTGGAATCGGTGCCTGGACTCACTTGGCCAACGCTGACCTTCAAAGGAGAGATGACGTTGTGGCTGGGTAAACTCGAAGTCAAGATCATGCAACTCGGTCGCGGTCATACCAAGGGCGACACGGTAGTCTGGCTGCCGCAACAACGCGTACTGTTCTCCGGTGACTTGGTGGAATTCGGCGCAACACCCTATGCGGGCGATGCCTATTTTCAAGACTGGCCGCACACCTTGCAAGCCATCGCCGCGCTTAAACCGGCGAAGTTAGTACCCGGCCGCGGCGCGGCATTGACCACGCCGGAGCAAGTTCAGCGAGGTCTCGACGACACGCGAAACTTCGTAAGCGAGCTTTATGCCAGTGTCAAACTGAGCGCGGCTTCCGGCAAGGATTTGCGCGCGATCTACGCCGAAGCCCGCGATAACCTCAAACCAAAATACGGCGACTGGGTGATCTTCGATCATTGTTTGCCGTTCGATGTCACCCGCGCCTTTGATGAGGCGACGAAATATCCCGACCCGCGTATCTGGACCGCCCAGCGCGATAAAGAAATGTGGGCGTCGCTGGAAGGCTAATCGTCGCGCCGCATGGAATCGCTGCTCTATCAATCAGGCTTCGCCAATGAGTTCGCCACCGAGGCGCTGCCCGGCGCTCTGCCGCTTGGCCAGAATTCGCCGCAGCGCTGTGCCTACGGCCTTTACGCCGAGCAAATGTCCGGTAGCGCTTTCACGGCGCCGCGCAGCGCCAATCGGCGCTCATGGCTTTATCGCATCCAACCCGCGGCGAAGCACGAACCGTTTAAGCGCATCGAGAATCGTCACCTGAGCAATCGCTTCGATGAAACCGATCCGTCGCCGAATCAGTTGCGCTGGGATCCCTTAGCGTTGCCAACGGCGCCGACGGATTTCGTAGAAGGTCTCGTGACGATGGCCGGAAATGGTAATGCGGCGAGTCAGTCCGGTTGCGGCATTCATTTGTTCGCCGTGAATCGCTCGATGAGCAATCGATTCTTTTACAACGCCGACGGCGAATTGCTGGTTGTTCCGCAGCAAGGGCGGCTGCGCTTTGCGACGGAATTGGGAATCATCGACGTCGAGCCGCAGGAGATTATCGTTATTCCGCGCGGCCTGCGCTTTCGCGTTGAACTGCTGGACCCTTCGGCGCGCGGCTATATCTGCGAAAATTTCGGCGCGAATTTTCGTTTGCCGGATTTGGGGCCGATCGGTTCGAATGGCCTAGCGAATCCGCGCGACTTTTTGACCCCACTTGCCTGTTACGAGGATCGTACGGGTGCGTTCGAACTCGTCGCGAAATTCGCCGGCAATTTGTGGTCGGCGAACATCGACCATTCGCCGCTCGATGTAGTCGCCTGGCACGGTAATTACGCGCCCTACAAATACGATCTGCGCCGCTTTAACGCCGTCGGCTCCGTTAGCTTCGACCATCCCGATCCGTCGATTTTTTTGGTGCTGCAATCGCAGAGCGATACAGCGGGCGTCGACAGCATCGACTTCGTGGTATTCCCGCCGCGCATTCTGGCGATGGAACACACCTTCCGCCCACCCTGGTTCCATCGCAATATCGCCAGCGAGTTCATGGGATTGATCCACGGCGTATATGACGCGAAAGCGGCAGGATTTTCACCCGGTGGCGCGAGCCTGCACAATTGCATGAGCGGTCACGGTCCCGATGCACAGACCTTCACGAAGGCGAGCAACGCGGATTTGAGCCAGGTGCACCGCATCGAGGACACCATGGCGTTCATGTTCGAAACCCGCTGCGTAATTCGGCCAACGCGCTACGCGCTTGAATCTCCACAATTGCAGCGCGACTACTATCAGTGTTGGCAGGATTTGCCACGCGAGTTCAATCCAGCGAATCAAGAAAAGTAAATGTCAAAACTAAATCAGACTCACGATCCCAAGCTGAAGAGCTGGGTGGAATCGGCAAACGCGCCTGATAGCCACTTCCCAATTCAAAATTTACCATTCGGCATTTTCAGTATGGCAACCGATTCGCCACGCGCAGGTGTAGCCATCGGCGATCAAATATTGGATATCTCCATCATCGAGGATGCGGGCTTGTTCAATGGCCTCATCGGCGCCGAGAAAGTATTCGGTCGCGAACGCTTAAACAACTTCATCGCGCTCGGTAAACCGGCTTGGCATGCGGTGCGCGCACGCCTCAGCGAATTGTTGCGACATGACCACGGCGCCTTGCGCGACAACGAAACATTAAGGTCGCGCGCCCTAGTTGCCATGGCCGATGCTCACATGCATTTGCCCGTCACCATTCCCGGCTACACGGATTTTTATTCCTCCAAAGAACATGCGACCAACGTCGGCTCCATGTTCCGCGATCCAAAGAATGCGCTGTTACCGAATTGGCTGCACATGCCCATCGGTTACAACGGCCGTGCATCGTCCGTGGTCGTTTCGGGCACGTCGCTTCGCCGTCCGATGGGGCAGCTCAAATCGCCCGAACAAGAAGATCCAATCTTTGCGCCGTGCCGAAAATTGGATTTCGAATTGGAAACCGCATTCATTGTCGGTACCGGCAACGCGCTCGGCGAACCCATTCCCGTGAACAATGCAAACGATCACATCTTCGGCATGGTACTCATGAATGACTGGAGCGCGCGCGATATTCAACAATGGGAATACGTACCGCTCGGGCCATTCAACGCTAAAACATTCGGCACATCGATTTCGCCGTGGATCGTGATGATGGAAGCGCTGGAAGCGTTTCGCGTTGTCGGTCCGACACAAGAACCGACACCCCTACCCTATCTGCAACAAACCGCAAACAACAACTACGACATCGATTTGCAAGTCGCGCTAAAACCTGCCAATGCGAATAATGCGACAACCATCAGCCGTACTAATTTCAAACACATGTACTGGTCCATGGCGCAACAATTGGCGCACCACACCGCGTCCGGCTGCAACACCCAAGTGGGCGATCTCATGGGCTCCGGCACGATCAGCGGCGCAACGCCGGATTCCTTAGGCAGCTTGTTGGAATTGAGTTGGAATGGAAAAAATCCCGTCGCCATCGACGGTATCGCAACTCGCACCTTCATCGAAGATGGGGATAAAATCATCATGACGGGCTGGAGCCAAGGCGATGGTTACCGGATTGGATTTGGCGATGTCTGTGGTGTGATACTTCCGGCGCGGTAGCCGTTCACAAAACGCAATTTGGTCTGATTGACGTTCCAATCGAAGAAGAAAATACCGGGAGCGATTGATGTCAACTGGTTTTTATTTTGATTTCTGAACCTATGTGCTGGCTTAAGC
>JANNFT010000059.1:0-2039 GCA_031380185.1 Pseudomonadota bacterium | reverse complement strand
CGTAAAGCTAGGCCAAGTCAAGTACTAGTATCGCAATATTTTTTTTTGTAAAATGGGCTGCTCCGAGATGGCCGTCTGGAGGGCACTTTCGAGTGGGTATGGTTGGAAGGCAGTCTGGAAGCCGGTTCCGGCGTGGTGATTAAACAATACCGTGTTTTCCAGTTAAATTGGGCTCGCAAAAGGCAATCGCCCGCTGACCTACCAAAGCCGAAGCGTCTACGCTACAATCGCTATGCACCGGGCGTCCGCGCCGGCGGACCGAATAAAATGAAACTACGAGGAGATAATATCCATGAAACCAGTATTAAAAAAGCTTAAGTTTGCGCTGCCGACGGCTATTGCGCTGGCGCTTTCAAGCGGCGTGGTGAGCGCTCAAAGCGCTGCACAGCGCGCAGTCGACGCCGCGAAGAAGATGTGTAACGGTCAGACGATCACCATTGTTTGGGAAGCGGGGCTGCAATCGCTCGACCCGAAAAACTATTCCGGTCCGCTGTGGGAAAAGCTGACGTCTTGCAAAGTCAGCGTGGTTGAAGTTTCGACCGCCGACATGTTCACCAAGATCATGCAGGAATATCGCGCCGGCACCGGCGCCTATGACGCGCTGAACGTGATTCCGGCGTGGATGCCGGATCTGGTGCAAGCCGGCGCGCTCGAGCAACTCGATGCGATGGTCGACAAATATCAATTCCGCGACGAATTGCAAAAAATTGCGCCGACCTATCGCGACAACCAAATGAAGGTAAACGGCAAGATTTACGGTTTCCCGGATGACGGCGATGTGTTCGTGATGTATTACCGTAAAGATCTGTTCGCCGATGCGGCGTTGCAAAAAGCGTTCAAGGCAAAACACAACTATGACTTGGCGCCACCGAAAACTTGGAAACAATTCAGCGAAATCGGTCAGTTTTTCACCGACGCGTTGAAAGACAAAGGCATCTACGGCGCGTCGCAATTCCGCGAGCCGGGCTACGGCAATTTCATGTTCCAAGAACGCTTCCGCAACGAAGGCGGTAAGTTCTTCGACGCCAACATGAAGGCGCAAGTCAACAACGCGCTGGGTGTCAAGGTTTTGACCGAATGGCGCGCTGAAAACAAATTCATGCCGCCCGGCGTGGAGAAATTCGGCTTCGTCGAAAATCTCGCGACCTTTGTCAAGGGTCAAAGCGCGATGACGATTTCCTGGCCGCCCTATGGCCGATTCGCCGCTGGATATCTGGCCGACGAAAAGGCGTTGGATTGGGTGCCGAAGTCCACCGTTGCCGGCAAGGTCGGCTATGCATTGCCGCCCGGTGGCCATCCGGAATTGGCTGCGGGCTTTGCATTGTCCGTCGCTTCTTCCAGCAAGAAAAAAGAACTCGCGTATTTGTTCATTCAGTGGCTGAACAGCGAAGAGATCTCGATGCAGCGCGTGCAATTGCCGTATGCGTTGCGCGACCCGTTCCGCGATTCGCACTTCACCAGCAAGGAGTATTTGGCGAAGTGGCCCGATGCGAAAGATTATCTAGCCGCGCTCCAAGCCGGTTCGAAAACCGGTTTGCTGGATTTGTCTTTGATTCAGACGGACAAGTACGAGGAAGCCCTGCGCCAAGGCATCAGCCGTCTGTGGGCGGGGGACGATCCGAAAGCGATTATGGATGACGTCGCCAAGTCCTGGGACGAGACCACCGCGAAAATCGGCGTCGATAAGCAAAAGGCCGTCTACAACGCTTGGGCCGCTAAGGGTGGTGCGTATCCGAAGTAGTTTTCGGCCGCGTACTTGAGTTAGCAAGAGCGCCGGCTTGACCGGCGCTCTTGCTTAGAGGTTTGCGACTTACCGTATTGATGTTCGTTATTGGCTAGTGCTGCGTCTCCCCTCACCCCAGCCCGCGCGCGGGAGAGGGCAAGGGCGGGGTGGCCTACGAGGTGGCCTAGGGCCAGGGCCATGAGGGGAGACACAGCACTAGCCAATAACCAACATCAATACGGTAAGTCGCAAACCTCTAAGCAAGAGCGCCGGTCAAGCCGGCGCTCTTGCTAACTCAAGTACGCGGCCGAAACCT
>JANNFT010000057.1:0-2632 GCA_031380185.1 Pseudomonadota bacterium | reverse complement strand
CCTTCCTTAGCAACTGTGAGACCACTTGGCCGGCGGATAAATGTTTTTGCCGGGCAAGTTCTTTGGCCGCTACCAGCACGTCGTCGTCGATATCCAATGTGGTTCTCACGGTGCGCCTCTAATAAATGATTGCACGATGTTTTGATGCGTTGATTATATCGCATCTAGTTTCAGGGCGCAACAATACGCAGGGCGGGCGATAGGCAAAGATCAACCGATCCGAAATGCCGCAGGCGGTGTCGCGGCCTACCCGTACCGCACGCTCGGTTAGATTAAGTCGCGCAGAATCCCGAGGTCACTTGCATGTACGCATATGTCATGGGTTGGCGATAAATTTCTCGTAGCCGTTCTTGCGCAATTCACAGGCGGGGCAAGTCGCGCAGCCGTAGCCCCAGTCGTGGCGTTGGCTGCGGTCGCCGAGATAGCAGGTGTGAGTTTCCTCGCGAACAATGTCAAGCAATGCCTGCCCGCCCAGATCCTGCGCCATGCGCCAAGTCGCGGCTTTGTCGATCCACATCAGCGGTGTTTCAAGATTGAAGCGCTGCGCCATGCCAAGATTCAAAGCCACTTGCATCGCTTTGACAAAATCGTCGCGGCAATCGGGGTAACCGGAATAGTCGGTCTCGCACACGCCGGTGATCAAGGCGCCAATGCCGCGCCGGTAAGCAATGGCCGCCGCGACTGTCAGAAACAGAATATTGCGGCCGGGGACGAAAGTATTCGGCAATCCGTTGGCGTTCATCACGATGGCGACATCTTGGGTCAACGCGGTAGCGCTGATGGCTTTGAGCAAATCGAGTTGGATGACTTGGTCATCACCAATTTTGTCCACCCACTGCGGAAATTCCGCTTTTACGCGCGCCAGCACCGGCGCGCGACATTCAAGCTCCACGCCATGACGCTGGCCATAGTCAAAGCCGACCGTTTCGACGTGATCGTAGCGCGACAGCGCCCACGCAAGGCACGTGGTCGAATCCTGACCGCCGGAAAATAAGACGAGCGCGCTGGAGTTCATGGGCAACAATATCGAACCGCCGAAATTCATCGGCGGATGAGCTAGTTCAAATCGATTGGGCGGGATGACACCGAAGGCGATATTTTACCGCACCGCAGTATCGATTATTTCCTAATTTGAAGGTAAGATTCGAACGGACAAACCTTGCTGAAACCAATCCCAGCAACTGGAAGGTACCGACCCTGAACGGTCATTGGTAACCAGCCGTCGTAGCCGGAAAAAGCAGTCGTCGGGAGAATTCCGGATAGGCTTATGCGACCAGTGAATATCGGAGCGGATAGCATGCGGGATGATTACGGCGCTCCGTTGCGCGTGATCCAGAGATGACCTACGTATCCAAGGTAGTTTTCAACCCCGGGTTCAGTTTCTCCTAGCATTTGCGGTGTTCATCGACGTTTATTTGTAGCTGTCGTCGTAATAAACCTCGCAATCTTTTCCTGATTCGAAGGACAGTCTGATTGACCTAGTCGATGACCAGAGGTTTAACTTTAAGTCAATCGTGATCTCCCCGCCATTTTTAATCTCCTTAATTTCCTCTTTCGCCCGGAAAAAACGTCGCTGTGGACGAATGAACTCGAAAAAAGTGGTCAGGATTCTCGCGCAATCGCCTGATGATTGTAGATTCAAACCTTTTACGCTTCCATCTAGCCGAAGGCGATATGTCGCTTTATCGAATACAGCAGAAAAGTATTTGACTTGGCTCACGCGCCAAAACACGCAACCAGTGTCATAACGCGCCCATGCGCGCGCCCAATCTTTATCCTCGCAGGTCCAATCATCCTTCACAAGTCGATCGCCATAGTGGCGTTTAAGGCGATCAAGCGAGATCGCATCCTCGCGAGATTGTGGATAGAAAACGTCTAAGACGTCAGGCTCCGCGGCGCCTGCTGAAGTCAAGTTGACACTCGTTAGAAAGAAACCCATGATGACAACGCGCACAATGGAACCAACCGTGCTCTTTGCTTTATACAATCGTGGAGATGACATAGCCCGATTCATTCACTTAGTTCGTACTACCTCGCCATGTGGTTGCGCGGGTTCTTGTTTGGAAAACGTACCTATCTTCCTCATCTTTCATCGCTCTGAATCCTATCGTTGATTCCAGTTGGAATGGCCGTGCATGGTTTCTAGGGCTGTTTCGGCGATCGCAGATCCACTTCGGCGAGATCTCGTTACTTCCCCCACAATCAAACTATTCCCGCGAAGACGTGTTGCTCCCTAAATCGAATTGAATCGCCGATCTTCATTCCGCGGTACTCCGAGGTGCCTGGTCTAAAATCCGATATGGTCCCGGTGAAGACACCGTCAGCTTGCACCACAAATTGATCAATATGAACGTCGCGGTCAGCGTGACGCAACGTTACCGATGAGCAATCCGTTATCGATGGAGGAGATTTCAATTGCGAAAGTCTGTATCCGAAAGCGATTCCGCTGATCCCGCTTTCCGATCGGGTCGCGAATCCCCGCGCGGTCGCATCGTGAATAGTTGGCGCCTCCTCAATATGCATATTCAGTACCCCTGGGCTATTTTAACGAAGTGTGGCATTTTATCAATTTCCCAACGATTCGCAACGATTGCCCTCAGCCAGTGACTGCTTCTCACTTTTGCTGAGCGTC
>JANNFT010000036.1:0-2629 GCA_031380185.1 Pseudomonadota bacterium | reverse complement strand
GCAAGCCTGCGTCATGACCTTGAACATCGGCGTCGATCATTACAAAGGCTGGCACGGCATCATCATTTACCCGGACGAATTTGTACCGAATCACCAATACGTCGACGAAGCCGGCGTTGTCCACACCGATCGCCGCCCGATGACCGGCATGGCGCGCAGTGATGGTCCGGTCATCCTGTCGTGGGCCGATACGAAAACGGCATTCGCCAGCGACGGCGTGAACGTGGTGATACACGAATTCGCCCACAAACTCGATATGCAAAACGGTGACGCCAATGGTTTCCCGCCGCTGCAAAAAGGCATGAGCCCGCGTGCCTGGGCGCAGAGTTTTGGCGCGGCATATGCGGATTTTTGCAAGCGCGTAGACGCCGGCGAAGACACGGCGATCGATCCCTACGCGTCGGAAAATCCCGGTGAGTTTTTTGCGGTGTTGAGCGAGTCGTTTTTTGAAATGCCGGAAATAATCGTCGCTGAATATCCGGCCGTGTACGAACAGATGAAGGGCTACTATCGCCAGGACACGTTCACGCGATTACGCAGCGCGCCCTAAATCCTAGCGCCCAGCCTCACTGATGTGAATACAACGGCGCGCCCGCCTCGGGCATCGTTGCCTCCAAAATCGTCCCCGTTTCCGACTCCGTAATGAATAACGTTTTTCCATCGACGCCGCCGAACGCCAAATTGGTCACGCCATCGCCGCGGCAGGACTGGATGCGATAAAGCGGCTCACCCTTGGGGCTAAACATCCACGCGCAGCCCATGCCGACGTGGGCGACAATGAGGTTGCCGGCCACATCCGTCGCCATGCCGTCCGGACCGATGCCGCCGGATAGGTAAGCGAAAATGCCGACCTTGGTGACGCCGCCGTCCGGCGTCAACGGCACGCGCCAAATACTATTACTGCGCGTCGCGGCGACGAGTAGCAGATTCTGCGCCGCGTTAAGCACCAGGCCATTCGGGCTCGGCACTCTGTCGAGCAAGCAGGTCAGCTTGCCATCCACCGATAAGCGATACACATGTCCCGCCGGATCGTGCATGCCCGTGTGGCCTTGGTCAGTGAAATAGACATCGCCGTTGGACGCGAAGATCAGGTCGTTCAGGCCTTTAAATCGTTCGCTTTGGGTGCGCTCGAGCAACGGCGTAACTTTGCCGTTCGCGACATCGAGCGTCATCAATCCGTTTTTGTAATCGCAGATAAACGCGCGGCCGTCTTTATGAAATTTGAGGCCGTTCGGCTCACCGTCGTACTCGGTCACAATATCCCAGAAGCCTGCCGGAGAAATGCGAAAAACTCGACCATAGGGAATATCGACAACATACAAATTACCGGCACGATCAAACGACGGTCCTTCGAGGAAAGAGGCCAATTCCAAACCGGGACGATTCACTCGCGCCCACACGGGAAACTGATTTTGTTTGCGATAGCGCGCCGGCATTTCGCTGAACACGTCCGTTTGAATCACCTGCGGTGGAGAAAATAAATTCACGGTTTCGACCTCCTCAAGAACGATGGTTTTGTGTCACTATAACGGCTATTCAACTTGTCGAACAATTTCATGCAACTCGCCGTTTCCAACAACGGATCGCTTTACTACGAAGTGGTCAACCTTACGCCGCCTTGGCTTGAAGCGCCGCAGACGATAATATTCTCCCACGGCGTCGGGACGAATTCCGATATTTGGCATGCCTGGAAGCCAATACTGGCGCCCTTCTTCAGACTGGTATGCCTGGACACCAGAGGATTCGGGCGTTCCAGCAAGCATGGCTCGGACTTCCGCTATAGCTTTGACCTGTGGGCCGATGACATCGCGGAAATCGCCGACGCCGCCGGCGCGGAAAAATTTCATCTGGTCGGCGAATCCATGGCCGGCGCGGTGGCGTTGCATCTATCCGGAACCGAACACGGCCAGCGATTGTTGTCGCTCACGACGTGCTCGTCACCGTATCGCGGCGCCGATCTGCCGCGCGTCGGCGACTGGAAAGATCGTCTGAATAAAAATGATACCAGCGCCTGGTCCGCGATCATGATGGAACAACGTTTCTATCCCGGCGCGCTGGGCGATGCTGAATATGCCTGGTTCGCGGCCGAGCAGCGTAAGAGCGACGCGCCGACCTTACTGGGCTGGGGCGAATGTTTGCTACAGGCAGATCTCACGGAAATCTTAGAAAAAATCGCCGTGCCGACCTTGCTCATGGCGCCGGATAACAGCCCATACGTCACGGTCGATATCGCCAACGTCATGCGCAAACTCATTCCCGGCGCCGAACTTATGGTGTTTCCCGACGCGCGCCACGGATTGCCGTTTTCCCATGGCGAGGAATGTGCGGTCGCGCTGTTGGACTTTCTCGACCGGAAAGGATTTGTGTCGGAATGATCGCGAACATCTCCCCACCCCGTCATTGCGAGCCCTTCGCTATGCTCGAGGGTAAACTCTGCGAAGCAATCTCGACTTTACATGGGTTTATTGAAACCGAAAAGCGAGATTGCGTCGTCGCAAAAATCGCTCCTCGCAATGACGGTTTAGGTATTACATGGATAGCGCTACTTTTTGTCGCAGTGTTCTGGTCGATCGCCAGCCGCAATACGCACGCTGAAACTTACCCCACGAAATCCATCAAAATCGTTGTG
>JANNFT010000518.1:0-3728 GCA_031380185.1 Pseudomonadota bacterium | reverse complement strand
GTCGGCAGATCGCTTGATCGATCGGGCGACAAATCTGCCCTATTACAGTGTGATGATCCTGGCCGATGCCGAATCGGTTAAGGCCACCGGTGAACTGAAGTTGCAGGCCGGTATGCCGGCTGAGGTGTATATCGACGGTTCAACACAAACGCCACTACAGTATTTGATTGCGCCAATTACTCGGACGATGCGCAAGGCTGCTCGGCAAATCTAAAGCCTGCCACCAAGCGGCTAACCCTCAAGAAATCGCTGCGCGTCCAGTGCGGCCATACAGCCGGTGCCGGCACTGGTGACCGCTTGGCGATAAACGTGATCTTGCACATCGCCGGCGGCAAATACGCCGGGGATGCTGGTTGCCGTCGCGTTTCCTGCTACCCCAGCCTGCGTAACGATATAGCCATTATTCATCGTTAGTTGACCATCGAACAACTGCGTGTTCGGCGTATGGCCAATTGCAACGAACACGCCGTGTAGCGTCAGTTCTCGCGAGTCAGCGCCATCGGGGCTGGTCACTCGAATACCGGTAACACCGCTATCGTTACCGATCACCTCGTCGACCACGCTGTTCCATTGGATTTCCACGTTACCGGTTCGGGTTTTCTCCATGAGCTTATCGATCATGATCGGCTCGGCGCGGAACTTGTCGCGGCGATGAATGACGGTTACGGATCGCGCAATATTGCTGAGGTAGAGTGCTTCTTCGACCGCGGTGTTACCGCCGCCGACAACGGCGACATCCTGGCAGCGGTAGAAGAATCCGTCGCACGTTGCACAGGCTGACACGCCTTTGCCCATAAACGCCTGCTCAGATGGAATGCCCAGATATTTTGCCGATGCACCGGTCGATATAACCAAGGCATCGCAATGATATTCCCCCGCGTCGCCCACCGACCGAAAGGGCCGGTCGGATAGATCGGCGGTATGAATATGATCGACGATCATGTCGGTGCCAAAGCGTTCGGCATGCTCGGTGAAACGCTGCATCAGTTCGGGTCCCTGCACACCCATCGGGTCGGCCGGCCAGTTGTCGACATCGGTCGTCGTCATCAATTGGCCGCCCTGCGCCAAGCCTGTAATTAGTGTTGGTTCGAGGTTTGCCCGGGCGGCATATACCGCGGCGGTATAGCCGGCCGGACCGGAGCCCAGAATGATTAGACGTGAATGTTGAACTTGCATCTCGATTGCCTTATCCGTTGAGTTAATATTTTTTTTGGCCTAAGGCTAATTCAGCCCCGTTACTTTATCCAGACTCGCCAGAAACTTCTCCGGCGCTTGATAGCCGATCACCTTGGCGCTTGGCAGTTCGCTGCCCTTCGGATCAAAGAACACGATACCGGGTGGCCCGAACAAGCCGAAGCGTTTTAGCAATTCGCCGTGTTCGTCGGCATTCTTCGTCACGTCCGCTTGCAGAAGGACAGCGCCTTTCAGCTTCGCTTGCACTCGGGCATCGCTGAACGTGTTGTGCTCCATCTCCTTGCACGACCCACACCAGTCGGCATAAAAATCCAGAACGACCGGCTTTCCGCCTGCTGCACGGAGATGGTTCTCCAAGTCGCCAACATTGGCGACTTGCGTGAAGTTGAGTTGCTTGGTTGCCGGCGCAGCGGCATTCGCCATCTTGAATCCACCCAGCGGTTGCATGAGGTCGCGATTGCCGGACAAGGCGCCGACCAACATAGCTGTGCCTGCGATTAGCGAGAGCACACCGGCGCCCTTACCGAAACGCAGTATGCCAGTTGCCGCTTGCGGAAGCGGATCAATGGCCGACAGATAAATTGCGCACATCACCAACAGTCCGCCAACCAGCAACATTGTCGCAGTCGCGGGAATTACTGGGGAGATCAACCAAATGGCAACGCCGAGGAGCATCACGCCGAATACTTTCTTGACGGCGTCCATCCAACCACCGGCGCGCGGCAACAAGGCGCCCGCCGAGGTGCCCACTAGCATTAACGGCACGCCAATGCCCAATGCCATCGCGAATAAGCCTGAGCCGCCAAGGACGACATCGTGACTTTGGCTAATGTATAACAACGCGCCGGCTAGTGGCGGCGCCACACATGGCCCGACAATCACGGCCGACAGCGCGCCTATCGTGAAGGCGCCGAATGTGCTGCCACCCTTGACCTTGTTGCTGGCGTCATTGAATTTGCTCTGAATCGAGTTGGGTAACTGTAATTCGTAAAAACCGAACATCGACAGTGACAACATGACGAAGACCAGAGCGAATCCGCCCAACACCCAGGGATTTTGCAACGCGGCCGACAGTAGTTGACCGGAAAGACCTGCGGCAACACCCGCTAGCGCGTAGGTAATCGCCATGCCCAACACATAGGCGAGCGAAAGCACGAACGCGCGCGACTTCTCGATCTTCTCACCTTGGCCGACAATGATTCCGGACAAGATGGGAATCATCGGAAATACGCAAGGCGTGAACGCCAACAAAAGTCCCGCAACGAAAAACGCTGCGATGACGGTTACAAAACTTCCTCCCTTAAACATCCCGGCAATTTGATCGGTCTCCGAGCCGCTATCTGCCGGCACAACAGTTTCGGCGACCGGCGCGAGTGTTTGCGCCTCGGCGGACGAGATGAACGAGCCTTCTGCAACGGTTTTCGGAGCGGCGATTTGGAGCCCACTCCATTTGAAGGTTTTGGTAATTGGCCGGTAACACAAACCTTGCTCGCTACAACCGCGATAGGTTGCGGTAATATCAGCATTCGCAAGCATCGCTGCGTCGCCTTCGACTCTTAATTCGCCTTGAACGCGATTGTGAAAAATCGCAACCTCACCAAAATTCGGATCGGATTTCATTTCGCCTTTTGGCAAAGTAAGGTGGGCAGGCATTTCGCTTGAACCGCTCTTGACCTCGATTTTGAGGTGATCGCGGTAAAGATAATGGTGCGGCGCAGCTTCAAAAGTAGCGACTAATTTGTTATCGCCCGCTCGCTGGATATTGAACTTGAAGGCTTCGTCCGGTTGCAGGAAATTATCTTCGCCGAGAGCAGCCGAGGCGATCATCGGGTACAACGCCAATAACATAAATAGTATTCGTTTCATGATTTCTCCTAGTACAAAAGATCCAATTTCAGCCGATTCAAAACTTTTTGCTAATGCCGATTTGGAACCACTTAGCCGTGAAGTCTTCCAAACCCGGACTGCCGTTACCACCTAAGCGCCACCCGCTGCGCTGCTGATACCACTCGTACTTGACATCGACGGTCCAGTCGTTGGCAAACTCCTTTGCCACCTTCATTCCCAACGTGATTGCCCCGAAAGCCGCAAGCCGCGTGTCGGCGGAAAAGTAAGTCGCTGTAGAAGCCGTGACAAAATCGAGTTGCGGATTCGGTGGCGGCAGCGGATCGCGGTAAAATTTGGCCGCGCGTTGTGTGTAGTAACGTACCGATGGCCGCAACAACCAGCCCGAACCAAGCGGTTGATACCATGCCGTTTCTACGGTATGGGCGGTGGTCCCCCAATCGCTCTTGAAGTAGCGATAACTGGTATGAAGCGACGCGGCGGGACCGGCGAAATAATGGTTATAGCGTGTCAGCCAAGCCCACGACGTACGCGAGTCGGGACGCTTGTCAATAGACTTATACGGATCGGAAAAATATCCCTTGCCGACCGAAACGCTAAGATTCGATTGAATCAAATCGTTGGGTGTCAGTACCTGCGTAATTCCAAACAACGCATCGCGGGTACGTCGTTTTTCATTTAATGTAAGG
>JANNFT010000474.1:0-9611 GCA_031380185.1 Pseudomonadota bacterium | reverse complement strand
GAACGAGCAGGCAACCATCCTCGTCGTCGACGACACGGCGGCGAATCGCAAGCTGCTGGTGGATTTATTGACCACTCAGGGCTATGCCACGGCCACCGCGGCATGCGGTGAAGAGGGGTTGGAAAAAGTCGCGCGCATCAGTGGGGTGTAGGTTGGGGTGAGGGACGAACCCCAACAAAAACCAGGCGTCACGGATCGCCGGCGCTGACGAGAGCGAGAGCGCGTTGCCGTGGGGTGTACATTTAGGCAGCCTATAGTGCGCGCGGTTTTCTTGGCCGACCACCAAGTTTGCCATTGCACCAACAACGAATACGCCCTCGAACCCACGCCATGCAAAAAGGTGAATGAGGAGGGTGCCTTACTTCATCGCACAAGATTTGACGGTGTTATATCCCAACTCGCATCCCCCAGGGATGCACAGTTATCTCGGCATTCCGATTTTCGACAGCCGCCACAAGGTATTCGGGCACCTCGCCTTCAAGGATGACAAAAAGATGGAGAATTCCATCTTGATGAATTCGGTGTACCAAATATTCACGGCCCGTGCGGGTATGGAGCTGGAGCCCTTGGAAGGCCAGAGGGTCTTGATCGACGTTGCGCTGGGCGGCGATGAACTGCCTGCGGATGAGCGTTTGCGTATGATTGTTAACCTATTGGGCAAATAGAAATTCCCTGCCTGCAGAGGCAATGGGAGTGCGGCTTCCGAGGCATGCCATGCCACGAGGCAAGCGGGGATTGGCTCGTGGCCCCCACAAATAACGGACCTAAGCGGTCGCAATCCCAAAGGGACTTCCGCTCCGGGCACACGGGACGAGGATTGCAGCGCCGTCAGCAATTTATAATCGCAATAGCGCAATGCCAGGCAATCTCATCGAATAAGCGCATCTAATCCAAACGCTGATGCGATAGATGGACGGTAAAAACCGCCAACATAGTCTCGAATTCTAGTCAGACAACTGTGTCAATGATTTGTGCCATTCTCAATATGACCGCAATTTTCTCAGGCTCTTCGGGCTACGCTATAAGGACTTCAAATATTCAATCAGGTCGCTTTTCTCCTTCGTCGTGAGACTCAAACCGAAATGGCTGTCGTAGTGGTTCACCACATGGAGTAGGGTGGGGAAGCGCCCGTCATGATAGAACCCGCCTGTGGTGTGGGTCCATAGTCCCTTTAGCGGTGCAGTGCGGTAGCGCTTATCCGGCGCCCGGTTCGCCTGGAAATCGTCGATGCCGATCTCTTGCGGGGTATGCATGTTCCAGCCCGGCTCGGTGTAGGTCGGCGGGACATGGCAGGTGGCGCAGCGGGCCTTGTTGTCAAACGCGTGCTTGCCTCTCAGCGCCGCGTCTTGGTCGAAGCTGCCCTGCGGCGGCCTCGGGGCAGGAATAGCAAGCTGATAGAAATGCAGCGCCGGCAATTTGCCGCTGATCAAATCAGGATTGCTGCGTACGTTACCAAAGCCGTTACGTGCAGCGACTGGAAACTGAATCGGATCGTTTAGGCGCGGATCGAAAAAGGTTCCTTTGCCGTGCATCTCCAGATTGGCGACGAACGCATTCCAATGCGTCACCGAGCCCCAGCCGGTCCAAGTATGGAGGTTGACGCCTGCCAGGCCAAACACCGGCGGGATGAGCGTCGCCGCGGTTTTTCCGTCCGGGCGGAAGCCCTTGCCGTCGAGGAACAATTCGGCGTCGAATTTTCCCGGACCTCAACCGGCGAGCACCTGTCGGACGCTGGTTTCACTGGCTCCGAGCACCTGAACCAAAACGCTTAAATCGGGCGCGAGGTTGATGATCGCGCCGACGTTGAGGTCGCGGTTCGCCCAACCATCCAGCCGATGGCCGATCCCCGGCGCGAGCGAGTTGTCCACGGCTGTATGGCACAAGGCGCATTGAATCCCTATGGAACGCAGCTTTCCGCTCGACTCAAACAACCCGGTTACCCCGATGACCGCGTTCAACTTTAGCAAAGCGAGAGTAGTGGCCGGATCATCCAAATCGACCTGGCCTTTCTTCAGATTCTTGATCAATTCCGGGGGCAGCGCATCGACGTCCACTTTCAGCCCGACCGACAATGCAGTTTTGGGGCTCACGCCCGGGCCGACTCCCCCGAAGCGTGTTCCTTGGATGGCTTGATGCAGCTTGATCGTATCGCCCCAGAAGGCCTCGTCGCCGAAGGTGTCGAAGCGGAAGATCTGCCTTCCTTCGGCCAGTGTCCGCTGTGCATGCTTAACAATCTGCCTATCGAGCTTGGTGACCGGCTGCTCGCCGTCGTTCGACTTAGCGGTTGCACAGCCTACAACGGCCAAGGCTGCCAACGCGGGAACTGCCAAGATGTATTTCCAATTACGTTTCATCATGATCTCCTTTTCTGTGTGTGAATTTGCTACTGCTCCGCCCTGTGTAGGTTATGGCAGTAACATTTGATGTCCCACGTCCTTGATCCATTAGTAACCGTAAAACTCTTCGCTGCGAATATCGTCGTCATTCATGCCCGCGCGATTCAAGGTCTGCCGCACCGCATTAACCATCGCTGGTGGCCCCGCGAGGTAGTAAATCGGCGCCGAAAGGTCACCTCGGACCCTGTTTATTAGGTCTTCATCAATCACGCTCCTTTCGCCGTCCCATGGCCGGTTGGATTTGCTCATCTCTGTCATCGTTGCGACCAGGCGGAAGTTCTTGTTCTGATGTTCGAGCTGTTGTAGCTTGGTCAGAAATGCAGCGTCCTCTGGCCGGCGGTTGGAATAAAGCAATAAAAGGCGTTGGGCTAACTGATCCTTCGCCGCTTGCTGCAACATACTCATGAACGGCGTAACGCCGATACCGCCCGCAATGAAGACCGCCGGCCGCGCGCGATCGCTATGCAAGGTAAGCGATCCAAATGGCCCTTCGAGCTTTGCAGGCGCGCCGATCGACAGAGACTTTAGTGCGCGCTTGAACGCACTGTCACGCATGCGCGTGGCAACGACTAGTTCGTCTTGAAACGACGCGCTAACAATAGAAAATGTGTGCCGGGCGCTTTGCGCGTCGGTGGTTGGCGGAGCGATGAGGATGACATCTATCGCCTGGCCGGGCTTGAAGCTGAAGCCGGATGGCTTTTCGAAATGAAATGCCATCGTCCCTTCCGCAACGTCTTCGCGTCCTTCGAGTCGTACTTCGTAACTGGTCATTTTTTGGCCTCCGTTAATTAGAGACCCAGACGCGGGACCTGCCGCTCGCCGCACGAATTGTAATCGGATAGCAGACGCTTTTAATGCCGAAGGTGACGATACATAGGTCGCAACTGCCCACTTGCGACTCGACATCGTGCGGAAGGGAAAGGTGTTCTGCGGCATTCATGGTGGTCCTTCCCGCGCAACGGGCCGATGCCCGAATGCGTGGCCTAAAATTCAACTCAATCTGGCCCAGAAATAATTGGCCAGCGTTCCCGTTAGCGCATCGGCGAAGATCCACAACGTCGACCGCTTGTTCAAATGACAGCTTTAGTTTACTCCCGCTCCGACGTCTGCATAATGAGACGCTGAATTCGCTACTTGCCACACAGCGGCGACTCGCCTGCCTGCTTGAGGTACGCAATCAAATCGGCTCGCTCCATTCTGTCCGTAACGCCAGCGTAGCCCATCGCTGTTCCCGGAACGGCCGTCAGCGGGTTGGCGAGAAAGCGGTCGAGCGTCTTCTCGTTCCACACGATCTTCGAGCGCTGCATCGCGTCCGAGTACGCAAAACCCTTCACACTGCCGGCGCGGCGGCCGAACAAACCGCAGTGCCTCGGGCCAGTTCGGTCGTAGGCGAGCGCATGGCAGGCGAGGCAGCGCCCGTAGATCGCCTCGCCCGCGCTCGGGTCACCGCGCAGTACTGCGTTATTCGATGCCGCGGTGGCGGCGCACGCTGCGAGAGCGAGCGCAATGCCGGCGAGCGTGCGCACTAGCCGAAACATGCTCAGGACATGAAGGCAGAAGGAACCGGTACCTCGCCCAACGCGTTGCGCAGAATCGCCCAATGCATCGCCTCGTCACCGAGGATGCTCGCGGCGGCCTTGGCGAGATCGCGGTTACTAAACACCGGCACGGCGCCGAGATAGGCGCTCACCGCGCCTTTTTCAAGCGTTGCCGCGAAGCGCAGCACGTCGTTCTGGGTCTTGAGCGTGTCCGTCGGGAAGGTGTACTTATTCTTCGCCGACACCGGCTTGCCGCCGAGCTTCGCGATGGTCTTCGAAAGCAGGTCGGCATGCTCCTTGTGGTGGCCTTGGAAGGTTACCGCCAGATCGAGCACCGCCTTTTGCAGCAAACCGCTTTCCGCGCCGACTTGGTAGGCCGCGATCGCCTCGAGTTCTGCGCCAAGCGCGGTGTTAAGGATGCGCGCGTCAGAGGCGGTGGACTCCCCACCTTCCGCCGCGAGTGCATCGCGCCCGGCGAGCAGTGCAACGGCCGCTCCCGAGAGCAGCAGGCCGGACTTGCCTAAGAAGGCGCGACGTGCTTCGAATGCGTTGGGGGCGTTACCTAGAATCAGAAAAGACATGAAAGTTCTCCTATCGGTGGGGTAATGCGAACAATCAGGCATCGCGTGCCTGCAAACCTTTGAGCCGCGCCAACACGCCTGCGACGATGCGGTCGCAACGCACGCCGGCAAAGGCAAAAGCGTCCTCGAGGCTGACGTCGATCTCGCGCGCGAGCGCTTCGCGCAACAGGCTCCTAGCGCGGAAGTAGCGCGAACGCACCGTCGCCAGCGGGATGCCGAGACAAGCCGCCACCTCCTCGACCGTCATTTCCTCCAGCGCGCGCAGCACGAACACGGCGCGAAACGCGTCCGGAAGCAGATCGATCTTGGCCTCAATCAGGCGGCGCGTTTCCGCGCGCAACGCAGCGCGCTCGGGTTGTTCGGGCGAGGCGTCATTCATACTTACCTCCGCAGCTTCGCAGTTCCGTTCCGTTTGGCCATTCAGCTCGAATACTTCGGCGTGGCGCCTGCGCTTGCGCGCCCGCCCGATCGCCTCGTTGGTTACGATGCGCACCAGCCAGGTCGACAGCTTCGCCTCGCCACGAAACCCGCTCATCGCCCGGTACGCAAGAAGATAGGCTTCCTGCACTGCGTCCTCGGCCTCGGCGTCGTCCCTCAGGATGCTGCGCGCCGTGCGGTAAAGCGTCTGGTTGTAGCGCCGCATCAGCACCACAAGCGCGTCGCAATCGCCTGCGGCGATTCGCCGGGCGATGTCGATATCGGGCAAATCATTACTGGCTGTCTTGGCGAATGCCGAATGCATGTGAATCTCCGCTGTTCTATTCGTTGGTTTCATGACATTAGATGAAGGTGAGGCGCGCCGCGTTCCCGCCCGGCTCGTAATCGCGGTTTACCCACAATGCTGGCGCGTCAATTGGTATACCGCACAGTGCACATGGCTGACGGCTGCTCGGCGCGAGCGCCGAGCGCTCCGTGCCAAACTTCGAATTTCGCTCGCTATACATCCGGTTCTCAATCATAAGTTGCTCCTAGAGACTAAAACACTCCAGGGTGGAACCCAAATTCCATGCGTAGTTGGCGCTTCGCCTCCGCTTGATGACGCACTTTCAGAACACGCAAGCGTCGCGTCGTTCCGTGCGGGCATAACCAATCGATAAACGTCTCGATCGAAAGAGCGCGCAATGCGGTGCCAACAGGCGTCGGCACAGGAATCCATTTGCGCGCTGCGTCGGCGTCATCGGGATGTACGATGGTTACTTCTTGGCTCGAGCCGCTGCTTTCGTCTGCGAAGCGAACCTGAGAATTCATCGCAACCACGTCTGGTGGTATGCGCTCAGACGATACAACATCGGCCCTTTCCATTTCGGCTGCCGATGGCCGATCACGTCGCCATTGATAGAGACGGTTCAACTCACGCGCGGCCACAGTATTGGATTCGGATTTCATTAGGCATACTCCTTTTGCTTAAGCCAGTTCACTCCCTCTGTGCTTTGCATCATGGAATATTTTTCGATGTTCGATAAGGAGGGCGTTTGGAATAACAGTGTTTCCAATTGCGTTTCGACCCCGGTCAGCGCCGTAGGATGACTTGATCGACCATTTGGGTGGCGTTCCGGGCCATGCGTCGCGAGCCGGACAAGGAGCAAATGGATAGATTGCTTGGGGGGTTTTTACGTGACAGTCGTGGGCTGATGCGCGTGCGGATCTGCTGATCGGTATTTCGATTCGTTCGCAGAATTGCTCAGCGTGTTCCCAGATCCCGCTTGGGCTACGACAGGTTCTCGTCCCAATACGGCTCCGGGCCAAACCTCGCTATCAGGAAATCAATGAATGCCCGTACTTTTGGCGAAAGATTACGGCTGGGCAGATAGACCGCGTAGACCGATCGCTCCACCGCGGTATAGTCCGTTAAGGTTGCCTGCAGTGCGCCTCGCTGCAAGTCCTCGCCAATGAGAAAGGTGGGAAGGAGCGCCACGCCTACTCCACCCAGTACCGCGCGCCAAAGTGCTTCATTGTCGTTCATGCGCAAGTTGCCAGATACCGGAACGGAGATTTCGCCGTCCGGTCCTTCAAAGCGCCACCACTCGCCGTTTGCGCCGCCTCTTGTGTAGATGAGACAGTTGTGATTTATGAGGTCGCTTGGAACTTGCGGCGTTCCGTGGCGTTCGAAATAGTCTGGTGTTGCGCACGCTTTTCTATGAACCGGCGCGAGTTCCCGTGCGATTAGATTCGGTCCTAACTCATCTCGCCATGCGGTTCGGATCGCAACGTCGTAACCTTCCTCCGCCAAGTCTACGAAACGATCGCTCAAAGTCATGTCGATGGATACTTCTGGGTATTTGGCCAGAAAGACAGGCAGCGCGGGCGCGACGTGAACTGTTCCGAATTCCACAGACGCGTTGATCTTGATAACGCCGCGTGGGGCTGAGCTAAAACCGCCAACAATGAGTTCGGCCTTCTCCACTTCTTCTACAATACGGGCGCAATGCTCGTAAAACGCAGCGCCGATCTCGGTCAAGCTTAGGCTTCGCGTGGTTCGGTTCAGAAGCCGTGCGCCAAGATATTGCTCCAACTTGGCGACATGCTTGCTCACGACCGATTTAGACAGGTTGAGCCGCCGCGCCGCAAGAGAAAAGCTCTTGGCCTCCGCCACCCTTGCAAAGATTGCCATGCCGGTAAGATCGTTCATCTTCTCGCGTCAATGATTGCTAATTTGGAAACAGTATTGTTCAAATCGCCCGCCTTATCAATCTGCGGTTACTCCGTTACCATTTGCGTGTGGTGAATTGACGTTAGGCTTTATGAGCAAACATGCGCTTTAGTTCGATGACACTACCGAAAAGGTTTTAAAAGAACGCAGATGAACAATGTTTGAAGGATGGCAACTATCAAGGCAGTTGGGGTGCTCGGCGCGGGCCCGGGGTCAGTCGCAGAGGCAAGGGATAACTTTTATCTGCGCCGCGCAACGTCAAAACTACGGGCGTGTTAATTAAAAAGCCCGATCCTGTTGGTGACGGTGCTTGCCGTGGACGTGGTTGACGAAACCGACGCAATCGCGGCAGACATACACAATGAGCATCAACGGTTCTGCGCGGAAAGTGACAACTTGAGTGCAAGTGAGTTCATGGATAAAGTTCTCGACCCCGCGCTATTTCGAGCGTTCGCCGAACAGGCGCCCGATGCCATCATTTTCGTCGATACGAGGGGAGTCATCCGATTCTGGAATGAGCACGCCCACGTTGTTTTTGGGTATTCTCGCGACGATGCCTTCGGCCGGAGCCTGGACCTGATTATTCCTGAGCGCCTGCGCGAGGCCCATTGGCATGGTTTTTATCGCGCTATCGAATTTGGGCAAACTAGACTTGGCACGCAGGCTTTTGCGACCCGCGCCGTACACAAGGACGAAGACAAGTTATACGTGGAATTGAGCTTCGCTGTAGTCAAGGACATGGCGGGAAAGGTCGTCGGCGCTCTTGGAATCGCTCGCGACGTCACCAGTCGTTGTATTGCCGACAGCGCACTGAGGAAACGCCTCGCGGAATCGGAGGTTTTGGTTATGAAACTGTCGAAATACGGTAGCCCCGTATCTACGCAGGTCAAGTCGAGTTGAAATCCGATATGCATGATGAGGAGTAGATCAGTCAATGGCGAAAAACGCAGCGGGTCGAACTGA
The DNA here is from genome assembly GCA_031380185.1 of Pseudomonadota bacterium. Lineage (GTDB taxonomy): Bacteria > Pseudomonadota > Gammaproteobacteria > Burkholderiales > JALYOK01 > JALYOK01. Next base: position 1,483 of record JANNFT010000474.1, on the reverse strand, counting down.
TCACCCGCCGTAGCCGTTTAGGAATTAACGAGCGGCGCCATTGGAACGACGTGATAACGGAGCGGCTGGTCCAAGGATTCCCTGATCTGGCTGGGAAGACCATCGCATTCTGCTGGCCGTATAAGGGGGAGCCTGACGTCCGCTTTGCCATCCGCCAGTTCCGGGAGCGGGGTGCGAGGGCGGCGCTGCCAGCGGTGGGGAACCCCCCCAAGGCACCGCTCGAATTTCGCCTCTGGTGGCCTGGGGTGGCAATGCAATCGGGCGTATTGGGAATTCCTGTTCCCGTGGGGACCGAAGTGGTGATCCCAGACGCGGCTATCGTACCCATGAACGGTTTTGATGAGCAAGGCTATCGCCTAGGTTACGGAGGCGGCTACTTTGATCGCACGCTTGCCGCGTTGAAACGCCAACCTCTGGCGATTGGAGTCTCGTTCGAGGCGTTGCGGCTGCCGACGATCTTTCCTCAACCGCATGATATCCCGATGAGTTTCGTCGTCACCGAAGCGGCCATTTATCAAGTTCAGACACAGGGATTGATGCATATTACAGAGGAAGTGTGCGCGACGCTCGCGCCGGAAAACCGCGTTGACTGCACGATGCGGGCCGAGTCTCCCGGTTATAGCTCCCCGCTTTGTTATGCGCACGAACTCGCGCCCGGCTATTTTGGGGAGGCGGCGCCTATGTCCAATGACGATGCGCCAAAACGAGAATCGCGGCGAATGCAAAACGCGGTCTCGAAAATAAGCTAGAGTTTTTTCTATAGTACGCCAGCCGTGTAGGTTGAGGTAAGGAACGAACCCCAACAAAACAACACCCGTTAGTTGAGGTTCGTTTCTCACCCCAACGTACGCGATGAAGGTGTGGCGTAAATTTTTAAAGCAACCCGGCATAGTTCGAAGCAGCCAAAATTTGCTAACCCAGGCGCCAAACGCTACACTTCACGGCACAAAATGTAGTTAACAGCAATCGGCCAAGATCTGATTTCGCGGAGGAGGATTCCCCCTTGCAGTTTTGGCAAGTATTGATTAGCGGTGTCTCGCAAGGCTGTATCTATGGCCTGATCGCGCTCGGTTTTGTGCTGATCTACAAGGCGACCGAAGCGGTCAATTTTGCCCAAGGCGAATTGATGATGCTCGGCGCGTTCTGCGGGCTCGCCGCGTCCAGTTACTTTGGACTTCCGTATTGGATGGTGTTACTCGTGGCGTTGACCGTGCTCGCCGGTTTTGGCTATCTTACGGAGCGCCTGGTTCTGCGCCCGATCCTCGGTCAACCGGCGTTCGCGATCGTCATGGTGACCATAGGCATCGGCTACACGGCTCGGGGCTTGATCACCATGATTCCGGGCATCGGCACCGACACCCATACACTCGCCGTGCCGTTCAAGGATCAAGTGCTGCGAATGGGCGGGCTGATCATCGGCATGGAACACGTTGTTATCATCGTCACCAGTATTGTGCTATGCGGGGCATTGTTTTTCTTGTTT
>JANNFT010000466.1:0-7131 GCA_031380185.1 Pseudomonadota bacterium | reverse complement strand
AATCTCGGCGGCACCATGCGTCTGGGTGCACAGTCCTGCGACCTGAAACGCGAGACGCTGGCGCATCGAATTTACGCTAAAGACGTTGTCGCTGAGCGCCATCGCCATCGCTATGAAGTCAACAATCACTATGTCGAGCGTCTGGAAAAAGCCGGGATGGTCATCAGCGCGCGCACCCAATCCGAACACCTAACCGAGATCGCGGAACTTCCCGGCCATCCGTGGTTCTTCGGCTGCCAATTCCATCCGGAATTTACTTCGACGCCGCGCCGCGGCCATCCGCTGTTTACGGCATTTATCCGCGCAGCGCTGGAACAAGCGAGCTTGCGTGTCGCCGGTGCTAACGTCCCAGTTTATGGCGGCGCGCAGTTGAGCACCGTTAACTGATGCGACTCTGTGGATTCGAGGTCGGGCTTGATCACCCATTTTTTCTCATCGCCGGTCCTTGCGTCGTCGAATCGCGCCAACTCGCGCTCGATACGGCCGGGCAGTTAAAAGAAATTGCCGGATCGCTCGGCATTCCGTTCATTTACAAATCGTCTTTCGATAAAGCTAATCGAAGTTCCGGCAAATCCTATCGCGGACCGGGAATCGATGCCGGACTTAAAATTCTCGCCGAAGTCAAAACCCAAATCGGTGTGCCGGTGTTGACCGATATTCATGAGGTCGACGAGATCGCCGCCGTCGCCGCGGTAGTCGATGTCTTGCAAACGCCCGCTTTTCTTTGTCGCCAGACCGATTTTATTCACGCCGCGGCTGCCGCCGGAAAACCGGTCAACATCAAAAAAGGTCAGTTCCTTGCTCCCGGCGATATGAAAAATGTTGTCGATAAAGCGCGCGAAGCGAGCGGCCAAGACAACATCATGGTGTGCGAGCGCGGCGTGAGTTTTGGTTATAACAATCTGGTGTCCGACATGCGTTCGCTTGCTATCATGCGCGAGACCGGATGCCCGGTGGTGTTCGACGCCACGCACTCGGTGCAATTGCCCGGCGGTCAGGGCGCCAAGAGCGGCGGCCAGCGCGAATTTGTGCCGGTGTTGGCGCGTGCGGCGATTGCCGTCGGTGTCGCCGGACTTTTCATGGAAACCCATCCCGATCCCGACAAGGCTTTATCCGATGGACCCAACGCTTGGCCACTGTCGAAGATGAAAGAATTGCTAGCGACGCTGCAAGCGGTCGATCGCTTGGTCAAGCAACACGGCTTTGCCGAGAACCGTCTGATCGGGGCCGCGTAATTAATGACTGCCACTGGGATAGACATCGTGCGCCATCTTGGCCCTAGGCCGCCCCGCCCTAACCCTGTCCCGCGAACGGGAAAGAAGGCAATATCCCCTCGCCCCTCCGGGGAGAGGGTGCAGGGTGAGGGGAAAGCCTCTCCTATACCGGAAGAAAAGATTCGCAATTAAATAAGGAAAATCTATGACTGCAATCGTTGAAGTAATGGCTCGGGAAATTCTCGACTCGCGCGGCAATCCCACTGTTGAAGCCGATGTACTTCTTGAATCCGGCGTGATCGGACGCGCGGCCGTGCCTTCTGTCGCATCGACCGGCTCGCGTGAAGCCGTCGAGTTGCGCGACGGCGACAAGCAACGTTATCTCGGCAAGGGCGTATTAAAAGCTGTCGAGAACGTCAACACGGAAATTTGCGAAGCCATTATCGGCCTGGATGCATTCGATCAGGCGTTCATCGACAAAATCCTAATCGACCTCGACGCTACGGAAAACAAATCACGCCTAGGCGCCAATGCCCTGTTGGCCGTGTCAATGGCGGTCGCGAAAGCCGCCGCGGAAGAATCCGGCTTGCCGCTCTATCGTTATCTGGGGGGCGCCGGCCGTATGCAATTGCCGGTGCCGCTGATGAACGTCATCAACGGCGGCGCCCACGCCAACAATAGTCTCGATTTACAAGAATTCATGGTGATTCCTCATGGCTTTCAAACGTTTCGCGAAGCGCTGCGTTGCGGCGCGGAGATTTTTCATGCGCTGAAAAAACTCATCGACGGCAAAGGCATGTCGACCACCGTCGGCGACGAAGGCGGCTTCGCGCCGAATTTGCCGAATAACGAAGCGGCGTTGCAATTGATCATGGACGCCATCGCGGCGGCGGGCTATCAAGCCGGCGCGCAGGTTTCAATCGGCTTGGATTGCGCCAGCTCGGAATTTTACAAGGACGGCAAATACGATCTGGCGTCGGAAAAACGCAAGCTCAGCGCCGGCGAATTAACCGAGATGCTTGCCGGCTGGGTGGCGAAGTATCCGATCATCAGCATCGAAGACGGCATGGCCGAAGGCGATTGGACCGGCTGGAAAATTCTGACGGAAAATCTGGGCCGGAAAGTTCAGTTGGTCGGCGATGACTTGTTCGTGACCAACACGAAAATTCTCAGCGAAGGCATTCGCCAAGGCGTCGCAAATTCGATTTTGATCAAAGTTAATCAAATCGGCACGCTGACGGAAACCTTGGCAGCCATCGAAATGGCGAAGCGCGCCGGTTATACGTCGGTAATTTCACATCGCTCCGGCGAGACGGAAGATACGACTATCGCCGACATTGCGGTGGCAACCAATGCCGGCCAAATCAAAACCGGCTCGCTCTCCCGCTCGGACCGAATCGCGAAGTATAATCAGTTATTGCGCATCGAAGAGGAGTTGGGAGAAGTCGCCAGCTACGCGGGTCGCAGTGCATTTTTTCAACTGAAATAGCGAGAGTTTATGCGCTGGCTTAGCGCCGCGTTAACCGCCCTGCTGGTTCTAGTTCAATATCCCCTTTGGATCGGGAAAGGCGGCTGGTTTCGCGTCGCGGATTTGGAGCAGCGAGTGAACACCCAACTCGATGCAAACGCCAAACTCAAGACACGTAACGATGCCTTGAGCGCGGACGTAACGGACTTACAAACCGGCACCGAAGCGATTGAAGAACGCGCCCGCGCCGAACTCGGCATGGTGAAGGCTGACGAGATTTACGTGCAAGTCATCGACCCAAATAAACCCACTGGCGCTTCGCCCAATCGTGTCGCGACAACTTCCGACCCGGTACATTAACCTAGAAACGGCAGTTGGACGGGGCGGAGTGTGCGGTTATGGGGGTGCAGGGTAAGGCGCGGCGAGGCGGAATGGTTGTTCCATTCCAACGAGTTGCAACGACACCCTGCGCCGCCAGAACCGCGCAATCCGCCCCGTAGCGCATTCTCACCAAATGGGCGAGCACACAAGTTATGAAGAATTTTATTGGAACCATGATGTTGAATAAGCGAAGTAGCGGTCAACTGCCGTTTCTAGGTTCAATCTTTGTAGTTCTCGTAAAAAACGTAGTTGGTTGAATAGTCGCTGATCTCGAAGTAGACTTTTTTCTCGCCCGAATCCACCTTGAAATTTTGATTTTCGTCGACATAGCCGTAGCCATAGCGATAGGAACGCGCGCCGCCATCGGAGGTGCCAACCGCCGTGGTGATCTTATCGATCTTGATGAAGCGCATCGCTAACTTCTCGCCAGTGTAAATGTCGAGCACGCCGTTGGTGCCGGTCCAATTTTGCACACCGCGGGAAAATTGGTTTTGTTGTTCCTGAGTACAACCTGCCAAAGCGCCGAGTGCGCCGCTTACTAGCAAAACCGCGAAATCGCGTCGATTCATGAAATCTCCTTGGTTCGTTGCGTCGATGAGACGATCGTGACTTTTGCAGCGGTTATCATACTTTGTTAAGCTAACGATGACATCCCACTTGTCTCCAACGATGAAAATTCACCCGCACATCCGCATTCGCATTCCCTTTGGCGACGACTACGCCATAGGACCGGGAAAGGCGGATTTGTTGGAAGCGATCGATCGTACCGGTTCGATTTCGGCCGCCGCACGCGCTCTTAAAATGTCCTATCGCCGTGCCTGGTTATTGGTGGATACGATGAATCGTTGTTTTAAGCAAGCTTTGGTGGAAACCGCTACCGGCGGCGCGCGCGGCGGCGGCGCCCATGTCACGGAATTAGGCCGCGATGTGTTGCGGCGGTTTCGCACCATTGAAAAAAAAGCCACGTCGTCGATACAGGACGACCTGGCCGAATTCGAAAAATTTCTAGCCGTCCGTCCAACAATCGAATAATTATTTTATGTTTTTTGCTTTACTCACCTCGGCGAGTAACGACTTCAACGCACTTTTCTCTCGCGCCGCCGAAATAATTTTCTTACGCTCGCGACAAGAGCGCTTTAGAGATTGGTAAAAATCCGTATCTTGCTCGGCGCGAATCAACAATTTTGCCAGCGCGCGTTCGTTGCTTACGGGAAAATAACCCGGATAATTTTCGCCCAACATGCCGATGTTGCCTGACATCCTCGAGGCGATCACCGGCACGTTCGCCATCAGCGCCTCCGAAACGACATTCGCGCCGCCTTCCAGGCGCGAACTAATCACCATGACTCTACTGCGAGCCAATATCTGCGCGGCTCTCCAATGCGGCACTTCCCCGAGCCAATGGTAGCGCGGATCTTCGGCCATGACGCGCCTGGCTTCCAGCTCTAATTCGGGATGCAAAGAACGGCCTAATTGCGTCACGCGAATGCGCGAGTCCGCTGGCATATACGCGAGCGCCATGGCAGCGCGCAATGGGTCTTTTTCCTCACGCAAATGGCCGATCACGCACACTTCGAAACTATTCTTCAATGGCGGTCGCGGCGCAATCGCCGCAGCCGACTGGTAGACGACACGAGTCTTCGCGGCGTGCTTAACAGAAAGTTCTTTCAGACCCATTTCCTGCAACACGATCATGCGTGTCGCAAGCGCCATCGATTGGCGCGCGTCGGCATCAAAGCGTATATCGCGATACAGGTCGGTGCCGGTCAACGCGACGATCAGCGGGCGATTCGGATAGGCCAGCGCAAAGCGCTCGATCGAATCGTGACTGCGGCGCGCATGCAAAGCGAGCATGACGTCGGCGGGCTTTTGGTCCCAGCTCACTTGTACGCAAACGCGATGGCCAAGCGCGCGCAACATCGCCGCCCAGCGGGCGCTGGTGTGGCGATTACCGTTTCGCGCAAGAGCCGCCGCCGGTGTGATTAATGCGATTTTCATCAGACTTAATTTCAAGCTACACTCGCGAGCGTACACCAGCTACCTATGCAAAATCCACCCACTACAGCATTAGCCACGCTTAAAGATTGGCTGCTCGACACGCGGCAGCGCTCTCGCGCGTTATACGCCGATCTCAACGGCGCACAATTGCTCGGCCCGCTTCTGCAAATTGTGAATCCGCCACTGTGGGAAATCGGCCACCTCGGCTGGTTTCAGGAATACTGGTGCTTGCGTTACCGTGGCGCCGATCAAGCATTGCTGCCGTCGATACGCGCCGACGCCGACCAACTCTACAACTCCGCGACCACGCCCCACGCAACGCGCTGGGGTCTCCCGTTGCCCGACATCGACGCGACACAACGCTATTTGCAGCAAGTCGCCGAACGCGTCTTCGCGCGGTTAGAGCGCGAGCCGGACAACGACGCGTTACGCTACTTCGCCGAACTCGCGGTGTTTCACGAAGACATGCACGGCGAAGCTTTTTTCTATACCAGACAAACCCACGGCTATTCGCGACCCGGGCTGGGCGCCATTAGGCATGCCGCTCTTGACATAGTGCAACAGGGCGACGCGGAAATTGCCGGCGCTCGTTTTTTGCTTGGCGCGACGCCGGACACAACGGGATTTCTATTCGATAACGAAAAGTGGGCACACGCGATTAACGTCGCGCCGTTTCGAATGGCGAGAACCGCGGTGACGCATGGCGAGTTTCTAAATTTCGTGGCAGCCGATGGTTATGCTCGCCGGGAATTTTGGTCGGGCGCCGGTTGGGCGTGGCGTGAAAAATCACATGCGCTTCATCCCACGTACTGGCAATTTCGCGGCGGTGACTGGTATCTGCGCGAATTCGATCAATGGGTTCCGCTACGCGAGCGCGAGCATAACGCGGTGATTTTTGTGAATTGGTTTGAGGCAGATGCTTATTGCCGCTTCGCCGGGCGCCGCCTGCCGACGGAAGCGGAATGGGAATTCGCCGCGAGCGGAGCGGAAAAGCGCGGTGTTCCTTGGGCGCCAAATGGCGCCGGCCTGGTAGCCTTTCCCAGAGCCAGCCTTGACGGCATATCGGCCACCAGCGTTGCTGTGAGCGCGTTTCCGGCCGGCGATACACCGGAAGGAATACGTCAAATGTGGGGCAACGTGTGGGAGTGGACCGCCGACTGGTTCGCACCCTACCCCGGCTTCGCGCGCGATCCGTACCAGGAATATTCCGAGCCGTGGTTCGGCGATCACAAAGTTTTGCGCGGCGGCTGTTTCGCAACGCGCGCAAGATTGCTGCGCAATACTTGGCGCAACTTCTACACGCCCGATCGCCGCGATGTCTGCGCTGGTTTTCGTACTTGCGCTCTATGAAAGTCATCAGCTCGCGCGACAATCCGTTGTTTAAGCATTTGCGCCAACTTGCGCAATCGTCACGCGAACGCAAAAAGGCGCAACAGACTCTGATCGAGGGCGTCCATCTGGTGCAAACTTATCGTGACGCCATTGGAAATCCAAAAGCCTTGGTCGTCAGCAGCAGCGGAACGGGAAACAACGAAATAGTCGCGCTGATTAACCACTGTCAACCGCTCGTTCCTGCTATTTTCAGCGACGCGATGTTCCACGAACTCTCAACGCTCGCCTCTCCCGCCGGTGTGATTGCACAGATTGATACACCCGCCCAAAAATCGGCACCGGCGCGAATGGATTGCTGCGTCATGCTGGAAGACATTCAAGATCCCGGCAATCTGGGTTCGATCCTGCGCAGCGCCGCGGCGGCGAATGTCAAACATGTCTTGCTTTCGAAAGGTTGCGTGTTCGCTTGGTCGCCGCGCGTCATTCGCGCCGCGATGGGCGCGCATTTTTTGCTCGATATTTATGAGCAACAGGATCTGCTCGAGGTAGTCGGCAACTTCAACGGAAAAAGGATCGCAACGGCATTGCGCGCGAAGTCATCGCTGTACGACGCCGATCTGACCGGCCCGATGGCGCTGATGATTGGCAATGAAGGTGCGGGCTTGTCAGCGGCACTATCAAATCTCGCGGATGTCGTGCTGACCATACCCATGCCGGGAAAGATGGAATCGTTGAATG
>JANNFT010000444.1:0-2616 GCA_031380185.1 Pseudomonadota bacterium | reverse complement strand
GAGTTATGCGCTGGAAGGCAGCGTGTTTGTGGCGGGCGCAATCGTGCAGTGGTTGCGCGACGGGCTCGGCATTATCCGCGCGTCGGCTGAGATCGAAGCTCTAGCGGCGAGCGTGCCGGATAACGGCGGCGTTTATCTCGTGCCGGCGCTAACCGGATTGGGCGCGCCGCATTGGGATCAACACGCACGCGGCGCGATTCTTGGCCTAACGCGCGGCTCGACTGCGGCGCACTTGGCGCGCGCTGCGTTGGAAGGCATCGCCCATCAAGTCGCGGACGTACTCGACGCGATGCAAAATGATGCGATGCTAAATCTCACGGAATTGCGCGTCGACGGCGGCGCCTCGCAAAATAATTTGCTGATGCAATTTCAAGCCGATCTGCTCGATGTGCCGGTGATTCGGCCGCGCATCACGGAAACTACTGCGTTGGGCTCAGCGTATTTTGCCGGATTGGCGGTAGGCTTTTGGCGCGATGTCGAAGAAATCGCAGGCCAATGGCAGCCGGAGCGTGTCTTCGAGCCGCGATTTTCAGGCCAAACCCGCGGCGAACATCGGCAGTGTTGGCGCGACGCGCTGGGTCGAACTATTGGTAGTCCTGCGGCCTAGACCTCACTTGCCGGTGATCGATTTGCTGGGCGCTACATTAGCCCAGGGTAGGGTGCAATTGCCTGCCACCTGAGGTAATAACAGCGCGGATCTCCAGATATATGCCTGGCAAACTTAATCGCAAAACCATGCTTGGATAGGAAGGCGAAAAGTAGGTTTTGCGTACGTTTTTTTTGCTTCGCCAAGGTGTTAAGAACAAGCATAAACAATATCAGTGTCATAATGTTAGATAATATTCATTATATATTTTCTAACCCGCGCGACCGAAGAAATGCCTGACCCGATTCCTGATTCTTCCAGCACGCCCGCCGCGCCAAAAGGGTCGATCTACAAGAACATGTTGCGCGGGTCGTTGTGGGCGGTCGGGCAAAATTTTTCGATTCGCCTGATCGGATTATTCAACACGGTCATTCTCGCGCGATTACTCGTGCCAGACGACTTTGGGTTGGTGACCATGGCGACGATGGTTATGGGATTCCTCACTTCGTTTGTCGATTTGGGTCCGAGCGCGCTTCTGGTGCGGCAACCTCAAGCAACGCGGGATCATTGCGATACTGCCTGGACATTTTCATTTTTGCGCGGCGTTCTCGTGGCGATTTTCTTAGTGGCGCTGTCACCGTGGGTCGCCGAATATTTTCGTGACGAGCGTGTCATTGCCATCATCTTGATTCTGGCGCTGAACAGTTTGCTTGCCAATGGCTTTAGCATCGGCTTGGTTCTATTGCGCAAAGAACTGCACTTTTCGACAGAATTCTATTTCAATCTGGCCAGCCGCGTGGTGGTGCTGATCGTGACCCTGAGTCTTGCGTTTTGGCTGCGATCCTATTGGGCGATCGTCGGCGGTGCGCTAGCCGGCAACCTGTTCGGCTTGATTCTGAGTTACCAAGTTCATCCATATCGTGCGCGTATCAGCTTCGCGAAAGCCCGCGAATATATCAATTTTTCGCTCGTGATGATTCCTCTGAATGCGGCCTTTTATTTGACTGCACGAATCGACACCTTTGTCGTCGGACGACTTAGCACGGCTGCCGTTCTTGGTGCTTACAACGTTGCATCCGAGCTAGCGAGTATGCTCACCATTGACCTCATACAGCAGATTGCGCGCAGCCTTTATCCGAATTTTGCCAAACTTCTGAAAGATCGGCCGAAGTTGATCGAAGCCTACTTAGGCGCCATCTCCGCGCTTGCGACAGTGAGCATCGCGTTCGGGCTGGGGCTATGGGCAGTAAGTCACGATTTCGTTAAAGTCGTATTGGGCGAAAAATGGCTCGAGGCAACCCCGTTATTGCAATGGTTGGCAATCGGCGGTACGTTGCGCGGAATTGACTATAGCCTCGGCACCACAATCCTTACCGTTGCCGGTCACGAGCGTGTCTCCGCGGCGCTGATGTGGATCAGGCTTGGGCTTTACACCATGGCGGCGATCATTGGCGGCACGTGGCGCGGCCAAATGGGTGTCGCGATCGGGATTGTTGCCGCGTCGGCTGCATTCATTCCGGTGGTGATTTTCTGCCTGATGCGTTGCTTTAATCTACGCGTTTCGGACTTTGTTCGTGCGCTGTGGCGTCCGGTACCGGCGGGTTTGGCAATGGTTCTGGTTGTCCGGCTGTTGCATCCCGATAGTTTATCGCTACCGATTTTGCGGCTATTCATTGATATCGCGGTGGGCGCGTCGGTGTTTGCGTTGACGTTGTTGGCACTGTGGCATATTTCAGGCCGCCCGGCAGGCATCGAGAGCGGCGTTCTGGCAACTATTTCAACTAAACTAAAGTCCATGCGGAATTAAACCTATGCCCTTTCGCTTCGTGTTGCAGAATCAATGGCCGACCCTTGCCTGGCTAGCGCAAGGCAATAAATCCGATCGCACGGTTACTGTTCATCACGGCGCGGGCGTTGAAGTCACATCGGATTGGTTCTGCGAAGCGGTTTGGGATGGCGATTTCCAGAGCGGCGATTTTGATCAGACTGATATCGTCGCAGGTAGTGGCGGCAGAATTCGCGATGGCCGA
>JANNFT010000442.1:0-3124 GCA_031380185.1 Pseudomonadota bacterium | reverse complement strand
TTCGTCTTGCGTTTCCAATAACGGGTAACTTAGATTCTCGAGTGGCGTGCCCTTGGTTTCATTCGCCTTGTGCAATATCAACTGGAACGTTCCCGTCAGCGAACACTCGATCGCCGTGCCGCAGAGTTCCGAATCGCCTTGCGATGCATGCGGATCGCCGACCGAGAATAACGCGCCGGGGACGGTGATCGGGTAATACATCGTCGCGCCCTTGCCGATGCGCCAATTATCGACGTTGCCGCCAAAGTTGCTCGGTGGCGTGGTGGTGACGATATCCGCTTCGGCGGGCGCGACAGCGATCACGCCGAAGTGCGGGCGGATCGGCACGCGCACACCTTTGAGCACGCCGTGATTTTCAGTGATCGTTGCGGGATCAACCGGGAGGCCCGGATAGTCGATGGTCGGATGAACAATGCCGAATGGATCCGTCTGTGGCGTCCAGCGATAGTTGTACACGGCTCGGGCCCAATTGCGTTCGCCTTTCGCATCCAACTCATAGATAGTCACGACTTCGCGTTTTTTCGGTTCTTCGATCAAGTCGTTATATTGAAATCCCCACCAGGATGCCGCGTTGCTGCCGAAACTTTTGCCGCGATGTTGCGCATTGCCGCTGGGGCGCGGGTGCACGTCGATGATGCGCACTTCGAGCACATCGCCCGGCGCTGCATTTGTAACCGCGATGGGGCCGGTGCAGATGTGAGAACCCCAACCGGCGCCGGCGCCATTCTTTGCGTCCATGGCGCCCGCGCCGCGGCGATCGATAGTCTTCTTTGCCTTGTCCCAGGGATAAATCTGCTCGACGTCAGAATCACCCGTTACCATGCGTGCGACGTCGTCGCCGGCACGGTGAGTGACGGTCTCGATTGAAACAAAGTCGCCCGATTCAATCGTCATCAATGGTTTGAGATTTTTGCTGAAATAACCCCAATGCACGGTTTCGGGCAACGCGCGCACATGGTAGTGTTTTTGCGCTGGAATTCCGGGCTCATCTGCAGATGAGATTTGGCTTACGCCTAGAGTTGCCGTACTGGCGCCTGCGGCGATGGCCGATTTCAAAAACGCTCGTCGTTCGCCACTGCTTGGTACTTGCCCCGCGTCTTCTCGTGCCGACATAATATTATCTTCGCTTGTTCCAGTCACCGGAGCTTAACCGCTGCGGTGACTGGTTCGCAAGTTCAGAAAGTTAGGTTTTTATGTTTCCCGCGCCGAGAACAAGCTCTTCTTGATCAGCGCATGCACACCCCAGTTACCGTCTACTACTTGTGTCACGCCGAAATCGACGCCAATCGACATCAACGAAACCGCTTCGTCTTCGGTCAAGCCTTGTGTGGTCATCAAGAAATGCCGCATCTTACGGAACGCATCGCGCATCGCCAGATCGATCGACGATTTGCCGAATATCGCGCTCTGTGCGTCTGCGCCGAGTTCCGCGAGATAGTTGGCGAAGCTAAAGCCGTGCAACACCCATTCGTCCTGGGTTTCGAGCAGCGGATAGTTGAGATTCTCCAACGCCGTGCCTTTCAACTCGGATTGTTTGTGCAAAATGAGTTGGAACGTGCCGGTCAGCGAGCATTCGATGGCGGTGCCGCATAGTTCCGAATCGCCCTGCGATGCATGGGGATCGCCCGCAGACAACAAGGCGCCCGGAACCGCAACCGGGTAATACATGGTGGCGCCTTTGCCGATGCGCCAGTTGTCAATATTGCCTCCGGTCAAGGTCGGAGGAATCGAGTTTACTACGTCCGCTTCAGCGGGCGCGAGGCCGAGCGTGCCAAAGTGTGGACGGATCGGTACGCGCACATTTTTTAACACGCCGTGATTTTCCGTTACCGTTTTGTGATCCACCGGAATGCCCGGGTAGTCGATGGTCGGATGCACCACGCCGAACGGATCGGTCTGCGGCGTCCAGCGATAGTTGTAGACCGCTTTGGCCCAGTTGCGCTCGCTGGTGGCATCGACTTCATAAATGGTGATGACTTCGCGCTTCTTCGGCTCTTCGATCATATCGTTGAAGTGAAAACCCCACCACGCCGCCGCGTTGCTGCCGAAACTTTTGCCCTTATAAGAGGTATTCGCGCTGGGCCTTGGCCGCACGTCGATGATGCGCACCTCTAGAATATCTCCGGGCATGGCGCCTTTTACGGCGATCGGCCCGGTGCAAATGTGCACGCCGTAGCCGCCACCGGCGCCGACTTTGTGATCCATCGGTCCGGCGCCGCGTTTATTTACGCCTTTCTTGTTCTTGTCCCAATAGAACACGCTTTCCGCGCCGGGGTCGCCTTTGATCATACGTTCGAAATCGTCGTTGGCGTGATGGGTCAGCGTTTCCAACGTGACAAAATCACCGGATTCAATCGTGACCAACGGCTTCAAAATCTTGCTGAAATAACCCCAGTGCACCGTCTCCGGCATGGCGCGAACATAGTAGTGATTTTTTTCGGCGCGCCGGCGTCCTGGGCTACACCGATCTGGCTCACGCCCAGCGCCGCCGCGCCGCCGCCGGTAACGACTGCGCCTTTGAGAAATTTTCGTCGCGATGAATTCGTACTAGGGGCTTTGTTTTTGTCTGCTTTTTTGCGAAATAGTTTTGTTTCTGACATGGTGGCGCCTCCGTGGAAATTAGTTGTTAGTGGACAACAAAGCAAAGCACGTGCCACTATCGCACGTCCAGAGCAAGGCCAAAGAGCTATTGCCGGCGCGGCGCTCAGCATGACCATAAGAAAATTTGCAAAGACAGGCCGCGCACGCTTTCAGTGCCGCATCGACCGCGCTGCACAATAAACGTGCTGGAATTAGCGAGAAATGCGATCGGGTTGAAGAACAACAGCTATCCTGTATTCCGCGATTTAGTTGCACCGACCCGAGTGCTAATTTGGCTACGCTGCGACCTGTTCAATGGCGCTGCTTTGATCCCGCAATGGCAGTCATTCCGACAAATTCGACGAGAAACAATTGGCTCCTTTCCATGAACCCCATCGCGATTGCGGCCTCTAAAATGTCGTCATGAATGAAGTGAAGGATCTACTTTGGGCGTAGTAACAGCAGATCCTTCGCGCTGCTCAGGATGACATGTTGAAGGGATGGCGAGAACCTACGCAGTTCATGATCCGTGCGCAGTGTCGGA
>JANNFT010000401.1:0-6083 GCA_031380185.1 Pseudomonadota bacterium | reverse complement strand
CCCCTCGACCGCGAGTGCACCTGCCCCCGCACCCGCGAAAGCGAACCGCATCGCCGTGCTGCCCTTCGCGAACATGAGCGCGAACCCGGATAACGAATACTTCGCCGACGGCATGACCGAAGAAATGATCTCCAAGCTCTCGCGGGTACCGGGACTCGAAGTGATTGCTCGCACGTCGGTGATTGTCTACAAGGGCAGCAACAAGAAGATCGCCGAGATTGCCAAAGAGCTGGACGTGAGTTCGGTGCTGGAAGGCAGCGTACGGCGCACCGGGGATAAACTTCGCATCACCGCGCAACTAATCAACGCCGCAAACGAAGCGCACTTGTGGTCGAACGACTACGATCGCGAGTTGCGTGACGTATTCGCGATTCAAAGCGATGTGGCGCGCAGCGTGGCGGAGGCGCTGCGGGTGACCCTAAGCCCGGCTATCGAACAGAAGATCGAAAAAAGAGGAACAGAAAACCTAGCGGCCTATGATCTTTATCTTCAGGGGCTTTATCATCAAAATAAGCTGACACCGGAGGGTCTAGAAAAAAGCCTTGAATACTTTAACCAGGCGATCCAGATCGATCCTCGCTTTGCGCGCGCCCGTGCGGCAGTCGGGCTAACGTATGAATTGTTCGGTGCCTGGGGAATACAGCACCCCCGAGAGGCGTTTCGCAAGGCGAAGGCGTCAGCTCGGCGGGCGCTGGAATTGGACGATACGCTCGTTGACGCCCACTCAATCGTCGGAGATATGGCTGTTTTCGACCTCGATTGGCGTCTAGCCGAAGCCAGCTACAAACGCGCCCTTGCTCTCAACCCGAATTCCGCGTTCGCGCTCGAAGCGTACGCCATTCTTTACTTAACACCTTGGGCTCGGCATGAAGAATCTATCGTTACCCTGCGTCGCGCCATTGAGCTCGATCCTCTCTCATTGCTGGTTCGCCAGGATCTCGCCGCTGCCCTGCTGACAGCTCAACGATACGAAGAAGCGATCGAGGAAGCAAAACGCGTACTGGCGCGAGAGCCAAACGCCTCGGAGGCTTGGTGGGTACTAGGCTTGGCGTCTTGGCGCAAGGGCGCGCAGGATGTGGCCATTGAAGCGCTGAAAAAGAGAGCCGAGCTCACCGGAGATAGCTTCCCATCGCTCGGCGCTCTTGGCGGTGCCTACGCACAATCAGGCAAACGCGATGAGGCCTTAAAAGTGCTCGACACAATGAAGGAGCGTGCCAAGAAGGAAACCTTTGACCCGATAGGATTTGCTTGGATCTATCTGGGTCTCGATGACAAGGACGCCGCGTTGGAATGGCTGCAAAGGACCTATGATGAACGCCCCAACGTTCAGTTGGCGTTCCTTAAGGTCGGCATCGGCTATGATCCGCTTCGCTCCGACCCTCGATTTATCGAACTATTGAGGAAGGCCGGGTTCGAGAAGTAAATGGGCGCTTTCGTTAGAAGCTGGTGTAGGTTAGGCTGACGAAGGAAGCCCAACGTCTCTCATGCGAAGGATTGTTGGGTTTCGTACCTCAACCCAACATTTTTCTGTGAGCAAGTAGGGCGCAATCGCGCAGCATTGCGCCGCATGAACAGGAACCAAAATACGCGATAGACTTAACGGATGCCAACCATCGTCGCACCCGGCACCTCGGCAAAACCTGATTTTTCACTGTGAATTTACTAGAGCGTCATTGACACTTACATGCGGCGCAATGCTGCGCGATTGCGCCCTACATGAGTGTGCCCAAGCGCCTGATTTCACCCCTTTCTCACGTAGTTGAATGCGACCCATCGACGACTGCTCCCTCATCCCCGGCCCTTCTCCCCGCAGGAAAAGGGAGTTACTTTCCGTTTCATTTCGGAGGGTTTGGGTGAGGGGCGGCAGTAACTCTACAGACAAGTCAAATTCATGCCGCTAATTTCCATCCAAGGCTTGGGTCTGGCTTTGCCCGATCACGCGGCGAAGCCGTTATTTGGTCCAACACCGCACCGCGATATTCTACGCAACATCAATCTAGATATCCACGGCGGCGAACGCCTGGGTATCGTCGGCGAATCGGGTTCCGGCAAAACCACATTGGGACGAACCTTGCTGCGATTGTACGAACCGACTGCCGGCACGATCCATTTTGCCGGGCAAGATATTACGCATCTGTCCGAGCGCGAGCTGCGGCCGTTACGTTCGCGCATGCAAATGGCGTTTCAGGATCCGCAGTCGTCGCTCAATCCGCGCCACCGCATCGAAGATATTTTGGCGCAGCCATTGCTCGCGTTCGGCCGCGTGAGAAATCGTGACGAAGGCCGCAAACAGGCGCTTAACTTGCTTAATCGTGTTGGTCTGCCTAGCAGCTTCGCGATTCGTTTTCCGCACGAACTTTCCGGCGGCCAGCGTCAACGCGTGGGCATCGCCCGCGCCATTGCGCTCAAACCACAATTCATCGTCGCCGATGAAATCGTATCGGGGTTAGACGTGTCAACCAAGGCGCAGATTCTTACATTGTTGCGCGGACTCAAACCGGAAAACGATCAAGCGCTGATGTTCATCGGCCATGATCTTTCGGTCGTGCGCGTGTTGTGCGACCGCGTTGCGGTAATGCGTGAAGGCGAGATCGTGGAAATCGGTCCTTGCGAGAACGTATTCGGCGATCCACGACATGCTTACACGAAGGAATTATTGCAAGCGATTCCGTTACCTGACGTCGATTCCGATTGGGTCAACGCGGTACAATAGAGCACCAAATATATGGAGAATCCCATGCAGATAAAAGGCAGCATCGCACTTGTGACGGGCAGCAATCGCGGCGTTGGCCGGGCGACGGTCAAGGCACTGATGCAACAAGGCGCGGCAAAGGTTTATGCGGCGGCTCGCGACGCCACCAAAATAGCCGATCTCGTCGCCGCGTATCCCGGAAAAATCGAAGCGATCGCGCTCGACATCACTGCGCCCGAGCAAGTCAGCGCTGCGGCGGCGCGGGCACGGGACGTGAACTTACTGATTAACAACGCCGGCGTAAACAAGATGCGCGGATTCATCGCTGCAAGTGGCATCGATGACGCGCGCGCCGAAATGGAAGCCAACTACTTCGGCAGCCTCTCCATGTGTCGCGCCTTCGCGCCGGTGTTAAAAGCCAATGGCGGCGGCGCGATTATCAATGTTATTTCTATCGCGGCGCGGGTGACGATTCCGATGTTGGGTTCTTACTGTGCGTCGAAGTGGGCGCTATTTTCCATGACCCAAGGCGTACGCGCCGAATTGGCCAAGCAAGGAACGTTGGTCGTCAGCGTCAACCCCGGCGCTATCGACACCGATATGGCGAAAGGCATGGAAATGGCTAAGCTCGATACCGCCGATGTCGCGCGGCAATCGCTGCAAGCGGTCGAAGACGGTGTCGAAGATATTTATGTCGGCGACATGGCGCAAGGTACGATTCAGGGCGTTCGCGCCGACGAAAAAGCCGTCGAGAAACAACTCGCCGGCATGTTGCCGATTTAGTTGGATTCGCCACGAGGCAACACCAGTGCGGCTCTCCAGGCATGATGCCTGGAGAGCCGCACTGGTGTTATGCCTTGGCATGATAGTTATGGATAACAAAATGACATTACTGCGGCGCCACCGCTTGTGGCTCACCCTCGGCTGGGCATGGATCGCATTCGTGGTCTACCTTTCTCTCTCACCGCGTCCGCCGGAAATTCATATGCTCGCGGGGGACAAGATCGGTCACATAGCGGCGTATACTTTTCTGATGTTGTGGTTCGTCCAGTTGTATCAATCGCGCTCAGTGAAATTTGCGATCGCGCTGGGCCTGGTTGGCTTAGGCATTGCCTCGAATTTGCTCAGGAACAAACCGGGTATCGAACTTTTGAGGTCGCCGACATGTGGGCCGACGCAATGGGTGTGGCGCTTGGATTGTTATTGGGTAGAACACCGCTTGCAACGGTGTTGCGTCGAGTTGAACAAAGGATTTACGTAAGCTGAAGTTTCATCAGATTTGTAGAGTGCGGAAGACTGGCCTGAAACCCTTTAAAGAGGGAGTTTTGCCTGCGGACGGCGACTCTTCGGAGTGACTTACTAAAGCGCCAGATCGGCAATCACCGGCGCGTGATCCGACGGCCGCTCCAACTTGCGTGGCGCCTTATCAATGCTGCATGAAATGCAACTCGGCGCCAGCGCGTCCGACAGCAAAATGTGGTCGATGCGTAAGCCTTGATTGCGGCGAAACGCCATCATCCGATAATCCCACCAACTGTAGGTTTTTTCCGGCTGATCGAATAATCGATAGCTATCTTTCATGCCGAGGCCGATCAGCGCGCGAAACGCATCGCGCTCCGGCTCACTTACCAGCACGTTACCTTCCCACGCTTGTGGATCATGCACATCGCGGTCTTCCGGCGCGATGTTGTAGTCGCCGAGTAAGGCAAGTTTCGGAAAGCGTTTGATCTCTTCGGCGAGCCATCGGTGTAATGCGGCGAGCCATTTCAGTTTGTATTGATACTTGTCGGAATCGAGGCTCTGGCCGTTCGGTATGTAGGCGCAGATCACACGCACGCCATCGAACGTCGCGGCAAGGATACGCTTTTGCTCGTCTTCGAAATTAGGAATGGCGGTGACGACATCCAGCGCTTCGACCGTGCTGATCAGCGCAACGCCGTTGTACGCTTTCTGGCCGCTGAACGCAACGCGATAACCGAGCGCTGCAATTTCGGCTAGGGGAAAATTCCTGTCCTCTAACTTGGTCTCTTGCAGGCAAAGAACGTCAGGCTGGGCGGATTTAAGCCAATCGACGACATGGGGTAAACGCACCTTGAGGGAGTTTACGTTCCACGTTGCGAGCTTCATCAGCGGTCTAGGGCAGCTTTTTGTTCCGGTGTTAAATTAGTTTCCGATGGCGGCGAATTATTCTTAGCGCTGTTCGGCAGTTCTGGCTCATGGTATGGCCCGCTGCGGGCGTTTGGATCGGGCGCCTTGTTTTCGAAGGCCGGCGTGTTGTCCTTCGAATTCCCTGAATTGGTCTTATTTCCCGCGCCACCGCCGGCCCCGCCCGTCCCGGCCGCCTGATCTTGCCCACCAATTTCTTCATTTCGGGATTTCGGTCTGCCATCACCGCCAGCCGTGTTTTTAGTATCCTTGGCCGCGTTTGCCTTAAGCGGCGCCGCCGATTTTGGATACCCGGCGGCATCAAGCGCCGCATTCCACGACGCCTCGTTGAAGCCTTTTATCGGGCTGTCCTTTCCGACCTGCAGGTCAGGCACTTCCAGAGCGCCGGTCAGTTTCTTCAACTCTTCGCCATCGGCGAGATTCTTTTCCGGATTCTTTTCGCGATGGGGTACGCCACGTTTGGCGAGTAGCGCGCGCGCCTGATCGCATGGCACGCCGCAATCTGTCGCGAACAACACAACAGGATATTTCTTCATGGTATCGCGTGTCGCAAAATCTAACCCATCTCCCTGAGTGACACGGTCATTCAGGCGTTTCTTTTCGACCTTTTTCGCGCCGGGCGGCGGCGGCGTATCGGAATAGTTGATCCTTCCGTCCGCGCCAATCCATTTATAGAGATCCGCTACGGCCGGCGTCGCAATCAACACTAATCCTAAAAGCAGCGCTACGAGCTTATACATGCGCATCCTTCGCAATATAATGTTTAAAAATAAACAATAGTATAGGAACGTATTCTAGATAAATAGTGAACTTTTGTTAATAACTTTTTTAGTTTATGACGAAACATCTCAACACTCTATCGCCGCAACCCGCTTGAATACTAGCTCTTGACACTATTGCCGGGTAAAGCCGCGCCAATAGGGGTAGCCCGAGGCTCGCCACTGGCCATTGCCGTTCAGGCCACGCGCTATGCGGTTTCCAGCATGCCGCTGTGGCGGAGCAAGGCGTCGATATTCGGCTCTCGACCACGGAACTCGACAAAGGATTCTAGCGCCGGCCGCGATCCGCCGACGCTCAAAATCGCGCGACGGAAACGTTGGCCGGTTTGTTCGTTCAACACACCGTTTTCTTCGAATAAGCTAAAGGCGTCCGCCGACAACACTTCGGCCCACTTGTAGCTGTAGTAGCCGGCCGCGTAGCCGCCGGCGAAAATGTGCGAAAAGCT
>JANNFT010000358.1:0-3806 GCA_031380185.1 Pseudomonadota bacterium | reverse complement strand
ATTCAACATCATGGTTCCAATAAAATTCTTCATAACTTGTGTGCTCACCCATTTGGTGAGAATGCGCTACGGGGCGGATTGCGCGGTTCTGGCGGCGCAGGGCGGCGTTGCAACTCGTTGCAATGGAATGACCATTCCGCCTCGTCGCGCCTTGCCCTGCACCCCCATAACCGCACACTCCACCCCGTCCAACTGCCGTTTCTAGGATAATCTAACGTTTGGCGGCTTGCAGGCGGCGCAACAGTTGCTGCACCGTATCGTTCTCCATATCGCGATACAGCAAAGACTCCTCGGATTCTTTCGCGAGCACTTGGGCGTCGTTAAACGAAATGGTTCGTTGCGTGACGATTTCGTTCGCTGCCAGGTCGGGTTCTTGCGCCGTTACGATGCGAAACGAAACACGCTCGCGCAATTCATACTCTTGCGCGCGGCCCGCGCCGGACAACGACAGGATCGATTTTTCCCGCACATCGGAAAGGATTATCAGGCCGACTTCGGCATCCGCTTGGCGATCAACCAATCGCACGCCGCTGGACTTCAACACGCGGGTGAGTGCGCGCGTCAGCGATGTTCCGCTCGGGCCGCTGACATAGAGCGTGGAATAGGGCAACATTGCTTGGCCACGCAGATGAAATCCGCAACCGGCGAGCAATAACACCAACATGGCAGAGAGAATCGTGCGCACTTAATCGGCCTTCTCGGAAATCTCGATTAGATTTTGATCCGGATCACGCAAGTAGATCGATCGAATCTTATACATCGCGCCGGTTCGCATCACCGGCCCTTCTTCGATCGGCCAATGGTTCTGCGCCAGCCGAGCGATAACTTGGTCGAGAGGAACGCCGGCGATGAAGCAAAGATCCAGCGAACCCGGCGTCGGCATATGGGCTTTCGGCAAAAACTCTTTGCCGTGTTCGTGCAAATTGATTTTCTGCTGACCGAATTTGAAGGCCATACGGCCCTCGCCGAAAGTTTCAAGTCGCATACCGAGCAGATCGACATAAAACGCGATGCAGCGCGCTTTATCTTTGGTGGTCAGAACGATGTGGTCGAGGTGGTCGATCATGGCAATCGCTCAAACGACCACGTTCACTAACCGGCCGGGCACGACAATAATTTTCTTGATCGGCTGATCGGCGACGAATTTTGTAATATTCGGATGACCGCGCGCCAAGCTTTCGATTGCTTCGCGGCTCGCATCTTTTGCTACGGTCATGCTTCCGCGCAATTTGCCGTTTACTTGCACCACCAGTTCGATTTCGTCTTGAAGCAACGCTGCTTGGTCCACCGTCGGCCACGGCACATCGATCAATAACGCGCCGCCCGGCTTCAGGGTCCGCCACAACGCCTCGCATGCATGCGGCACGATGGGCGAGAGCATCAGCACGGTATTTTCCAAAACCTCTTGCGCAACGGCGCGTGAAGCCGGTGATTTATCCGTGAGCTTACTGAGTAGGTTTAGTAATTCCATCACGGCGGCGATAGCCGTGTTGAACTGTTGGCGACGACCATAGTCATCGGCCACTTTTTGTAAGGTGCGATGCAATTCGAAACGCAACGCCTTCTGCTCGGCGTTCAATTCGCCGCCGGCATAACGCGCCACAATGCCTTGCTCAACATGCTCGAACGCGATGCGCCAGAGGCGCTTTAGAAATCGAAACGAACCGACCACGCCTTCTTCCGACCACTCCAAACTCTGTTCCGGCGGGCTGGTGAACATCATGAACAGCCGCGCCGTGTCTGCGCCGTATTCATTGATAATCGCCTGTGGATCGACGCCGTTCATTTTCGATTTCGACATCGTGCCCATGCCGCCGTACTCGACAATTTTTCCGTCAGATTTTAATTTGCCGCCGCTGATGCGCCCTTGCTCATCGTGCTCGATATCAATTTCCGCGGGGTTGTAGTATTCAATAGCGCCGGTCTCGAGTTTGCGCGAAAAGATGTCGTTCAAAACCATGCCTTGCGTCAACAATTTCGCGAACGGTTCGTCGATATTCAGCAAACCCAAATCGCGCATCACCTTGGTCCAAAAGCGGGAGTAGAGCAGATGCAAAATAGCGTGCTCGATGCCGCCGATATATTGATCGACCGGCAGCCAATAATTCACGCGCTGGTCGACCATGGCTTGATCGTTTCCGGCGCACGCAAAGCGCAAGTAATACCAAGACGAATCGACGAACGTGTCCATCGTGTCGGTCTCGCGCCGCGCCGGCTTGTTACATTTCGGACATTGCACGTGGAGAAACGACGGCGTTTTCAATAGCGGATTGCCGCTCCCATCCGGCACTAAATTGTCCGGCAACTTTACCGGCAATTGCTCGTCGGGCACCGGCACGGCGCCGCACCAATCACAATGAATGATCGGCACCGGACAGCCCCAATAGCGCTGCCGCGAAATGCCCCAATCGCGCAGGCGATAAGTCGTGCGCGGTTCGCCGAGACCGAGCGCCTTCAACACCAGCCCCATTTTGAGTTTCGCTTCTTCCGTGGTGCGGCCGTTGAAATCTTCCGAATCAAAACAAATACCGTGATCGACGAACGCTGCTTTCAACGGCAACTCCAGTTCGGCGTCTTTGGGTTTGATCACCGCCCTGATCGGCAGGCTGTACTGGGTCGAAAACTCGAAGTCACGTTCGTCATGTGTCGGCACGGCCATCATCGCGCCTTCGCCATAACTCATCAACACATAGTTCGCGGTCCACACGGCGAGCGGTTTATTCGTCAACGGATGATGAACGAACAAGCCCGTATCCATGCCTTTCTTTTCTTGCGTAGCGAGTTCCGCTTCCGTCACGCCGCCGCGATGGCATGCTTCGATGAACGCGGCAAGTTTTGGGTTGGTCGCGGCGGCTTGCAGCGCCAGCGGATGCTCCGGCGCGACGGCGACATAGGTCGCGCCGTACAGCGTATCGGCGCGAGTGGTGAATACTTTCAACACCGGATCGCCGGGTTTGTGTTCGGCGCGATACGGAAAATGAATCTCGCAGCCTTCGCTCTTGCCAATCCAATTCGCCTGCATG
Source organism: Pseudomonadota bacterium (assembly GCA_031380185.1). GTDB lineage: Bacteria > Pseudomonadota > Gammaproteobacteria > Burkholderiales > JALYOK01 > JALYOK01. Next base: position 783 of record JANNFT010000358.1, on the reverse strand, counting down.
GTCTTCACGCGCTCCGGCCAACCGGGCAGCGTATCGAGTGCTTGCAATAACTCGTCGGCGTATTTAGTGATGTTCATGTAGTACATCGGAATATCGCGCTTCTCCACGAGCGCGCCGGTGCGCCAGCCGCGACCGTCGATCACCTGTTCGTTCGCCAGCACGGTGCGGTCGACCGGATCCCAATTGACCGTGCCGGTCTTTAGGTAGACCAGGCCTTTTTCCAACATGCGCAGGAAAAACCACTGATTCCATTTGTAGTAATCGGCGCGACACGTCGTTAGTTCCCGCTCCCAATCGATGGCAAAACCTAACGATTGCAATTGCTGCTTCATGTATTCGATGTTGTCGTCGGTCCACTTCGCGGGCGCGACTTTATTTTTTATCGCCGCGTTTTCCGCAGGCAATCCGAACGCGTCCCAACCCATCGGTTGCAACACATTGAAGCCGCGCATGCGCTGGAAACGGCTCAACACGTCGCCGATAGTGTAGTTGCGCACGTGTCCCATGTGTAGCTTGCCCGAGGGATACGGAAACATTGACAGGCAATAATATTTCGGCTTACTGCGATCCTCGATCACGTTGAACGCGCGGGCATCGGTCCATTTTTTTTGAACTTGCGGTTCGATTTCTGCGGGGTGGTATTGGGGATTCATGAAACGAGCGGAAACATAAAACGCCGATTATAAGGCACGCAGCTTAAAATCATCCCACCGTGTCATTGCGAGCGTAGCGAAGCAATCTCGCCTTTGGCATGCGCACGCCGAGAGCGAGATTGCTTCGCTA
>JANNFT010000356.1:0-1639 GCA_031380185.1 Pseudomonadota bacterium | reverse complement strand
GGCGCAATTGCAACTGGATCAAGCGTAGCCGAGCCACCATTCGTTACGCAGTTTCTGAATCGCCAAGGAATCTAGGCGGACGTTGGCGCCACCGGCGTTCATGGTAAGATCGCTCGCGTTAAGTCGTAAGAAATGGCGCGGTTAATACCACCAGAAAGCAGCGCTATTGCGCTGAGCGGTGAGTAACAAAATCGGCGCCAAATGCGACTAAGTCGGCCCATCATGCTCGTCGGGCGTTAATTGCTACGACGTGTTGCCGCTGACCGGCAAAGCAGGCGGATACGGCAAGAGTGAATGGCGCCGGCCGATACATTAAATTACGAGGAGAACTACTATGGCTAAACAACTGTCGAATATTAACAAGAATCGCCGGCGCGTATTGCAATCGGCGGCCGCCGTCGGTGGCGCCGCGGCGTTGGGCTTCCCGATGATCAGCCGAGCTCAGGATAAACCGATCAAAGTTGGCATGGGGACGATCCTCTCCGGTCGCGTCGCGCAACTAGGCACATCGTCGCGCAACGCGGTGATGATGGAAGTCGAAAAATTTAACGCCGCCGGCGGCCTAGGTGGACGCAAGATCGAGATGGTGATCCGCGATTCCAAGGGAAAGGCTGAAGAATCGGCGCGAATCGCCCGTGAATTCGTCACCAGTGATGACTGTGAGGTTATTTTTGACTGCGAGTCCTCCGCTGGCGCTTTTGCGGTTCATGAAGTCGCGCGCGATCTGGGCGTGTTGTGTATCCACAATCTTTCCGAAACATCGGCGCTCTCGGCCGACCCGAAAATTCGCATCCCGAACGCGTTCCGCACCGCCCGCCAAGGCGTGCACGATTCCATCGTCGGCGGCGCGTACGCAGCGGCGATTGCGAAAGCGAAAGGTTTGAAACGCTGGGTAACCTGTTCGCCTGACTATGCCTACGGGCGCGATGCCACTGCCGATTTTGTCGAATTCCTGAAGCATTTTAATCCTGATGTAGAAATTGTTTCAGAGGCTTGGCCGAAATTATTCCAACCCGATTACACCGAAGTCATCACCAAAATTTTGCAGGCGAAACCGCAAGCGATGTACTCGGCGCTTTGGGGTGGCGATTTGACCTCATTCATCGATCAGGCAAGTATTTATGCGCTCTTCAAAGACACGACATTCTTCGCCGTGAACATGGCGGACTACACGGCATTGACCGCCGTGAAAAACCTGCCGCCGGGCATTCATTCAGGCAATCGCTATTTGCGTACGTTCCCGAAAAACAAAGCGAACATGGAATGGGGTACGGCTTATTTTCAGCGTTACAAAGAATATCCGACCAATTGGTCGTGGGAAGCGGCGGTCGGCATTCAGTTTTTGACTGAAGCAATGAAGAAAACCAACAGCACCGACACCAAGAAATTGTCCGATGCACTGCGCGGCATGAAGATCAATTCGCCGTTCGGCGCCGACGGCACAATCACGATGCGCGCCGAAGATCAAACCGCTGTGGGCTATGCGATCGGGTGGGGTGTGACGCTGCCGAAAGATCCGTTCGTGCCGGACGTTCAGGCCGGTGATTGGAAGAGAATTTTCGAACTTGAAGCCGAATGGAAGAAACGTAAAAGTTTTGCATAATCCTTTAAAATTTTCGCAATTAAGATACGTCTTGTC
>JANNFT010000351.1:0-5144 GCA_031380185.1 Pseudomonadota bacterium | reverse complement strand
ACTACCGGTGCGCTCGCGCACGTAACCCGTCATGCCGAATTCCGGCAGCATCGATTCCATCAAACTGAACACCGCTTCGTACAACGCCACGTCGACCACTTGGCCGGCGCCGCCGTTGACATTGCGGTGATGCAGCGCCATCAATGCGCCGATTGCGCCGTACATGGCTGCAATCGCATCGCCAATGCTCACCCCCACGCGCACCGGCGCGCGATCGGGATAGCCGGTGATATGGCGGATGCCGCCCATCGCCTCGCCGATCATGCCGAAACCGGGGCGATCTTTATACGGCCCCGTTTGGCCGTAGCCCGACAGGCGCACCATGACGAGTTTGGGATTGATTGCCGAGAGTTGTTCCCAACCGAGATTCCATTTTTCCAATGTTCCGGGGCGGAAATTTTCGATCAGAATATCGGCGTCCTTGGCGAGCTTGCGAATGATCTCTTGGCCTTCTTTGGCGCGCAAATTGACCGCGACGGATTTTTTGTTGCGCGCTTGCAGCGACCACCATAGCGACGTGCCGTTGTGCATTTGCCGCCAGGTGCGCAGCGGATCGCCACCCTCGGCATCGGCTGTGGCCGGCGGCTCGATCTTGATCACTTCGGCGCCGAATTCAGCCAAAATCTTGCCGCAAAATGGCCCGGCGATCAGTTGCCCCATCTCGATCACCTTGACGCCCACTAAAGGTCCTGCTTTTTTCATCGTTTCGTTTCAGTTATTCCACGACGGAATTTTACCAGGTCGACGTCGCCGCGCGTTGCGGGCTTTGGCATATAATCCTGCTCGAGGAGACCCTAACGATGCGCTCAATTCTGGTAGTCAATCCCAAAGGCGGCAGTGGCAAAACCACCATCGCGACCAATCTGGCGGGATTCTTCGCAGCTCACAAAAAACGCGTTGTTCTCGCGGATATGGATCGGCAGCAATCGGCGGCGAACTGGCTGGCGCGCCGTCCGGAGACGGCTCCACCCATAATGGCCTGGACCGCCGCCACCGACAAAAAGGAAATCAAAGCCTTTGCAGCCGATTGGACCATCATCGATTCCCCCGCCGCTGTTCACGGCGAAAAATTGACGACTCTGGTGCGGCGCGTGGGGTTGGTGATTGTGCCAGTCGTGCCGTCGGCGTTCGACATGGAGGCAACCGAGGATTTTCTTGCCGAGTTACTGACCCAAAAACCGGTGACAAACGGTGAAAGCCAAGTGGCCGTCGTTGGCAATCGCGTCGATTCGCGAACCTTGGTCGCCGACGAGTTGGAAGTATTTTTGAAATCACTCAAACTACCGGTATTGACGTATTTGCGAGACACTCAAAACTACGTTCACTGCGCTCGCGACGGGCATAGTTTGTTCGATGTCGCGCCGTCGCGGGTTGAGCAAGATCTAGAGCAATGGAAACCACTCGGGCGCTGGTTGATCCGGCAAGCGAACAAGCTAAATTAGAAAGTTCCTAAGGGCATCCAAGGTCGCGTCCGGCTCTTCCGCCATCGGAATATGCCCGGCACGTTCGAGAACCACGACGCGGCAATCTTTCAGCGCAGCGGTCAATTCCTTGGTCATTTTCGGCGGCGTCATCAAGTCTTGTTTGCCTAGCAGCAACAAAGCGGGACAAGTCACTTTCGCCGCGGCGACGATGCCGTCTTGGTAATCGTTGCAAGCTTTCAGATCGTTGCCGAGCACATCGCGTTTCGATTTTTCCAGCAAGCGCAAAAAATCACCGGCCATCCACACACCCGGCAAAGGGTTACTGCCGATTTGCGCCGCGCCAGTGTGGCCCCAAATGTTCACCATGTCGAACGCCACATGCTTATTGCCGATAGCGGCGTTCAGCAATGTGTCCGATACCACCATCGGCAGCGCGGCGCCGATCATTACCAGCTTGCTGATCTTTTGCGGATAGCGCGCGGCGGTTTCCAGCGCGGCGAGCGAGCCCATGCTGTGGCCGACGATGGCGACGCGTTCGACTTTCAGCTCATCCAGCAACGCCGCGATCCAATCGGCCATGCCGCCAATAGCCGCGCGCGGCGTGCCTTTCGAAGCGCCATGGCCTGGCAGGTCTACTGCAAGCGCGTTCCAGCCATGGTATGCGAAATAACGGCTTTGCAACGCCCACACGCTGTGCTCGTTCGCTGCGCCATGAACAAATAACACGCTCGGCAAATTGCTATCGATGTCGCGGCCGGCGGTGTAGATAAATGTTTCGTGAGATTGGACGATAAGTTTCATTTCTTTTCGATAGCGGTAAAAGTAATCCACTTGAAGGGGAGGAGATAGTTTCTCGAATGTTCACTCTCTATGCGCGCTGTGACGCTTTTAGTGCACGACTAAGATCGTCCACGAGATCACTGACGTTCTCAAGCCCCACCGACAATCGTACCGTCCCTTCGGTAATGCCGGCCGATTTCAGCGCCGTTTCGTCCATGCGAAAATGCGTCGTGCTTGCCGGATGGATCACCAAAGATTTCGCGTCCCCGACGTTGGCCAGATGAGAAAAGATTTTGAGCGTTTCGATGAAGCGTTTACCCGATGCGCGGTTGCCTTTGATGTTAAAGCTGAACACGGCGCCGCAGCCTTTCGGCAGCAACGCCTTGGCGAGTTCATGATCGGGATGGCTGGGTAGTTCGGGATAAGAGACCGATTCCACGGCGGCATTCGCCGCAAGGAATTCGACGATCGCGCGCGTATTGCTGACGTGTTTTTCCATGCGCAGCGACAGCGTTTCAATGCCTTGCAAAATTTGGAATGCCGTCATCGGCGCCATGCAGGCGCCGAAGTCGCGGATGCCTTCGCGTCGCGCGCGCAAGAAAAACGCCAAGGTCGGTGATTCTTCGGCGAAGGTCATGCCGTGAAAGCCGACGTAGTTTTCACTCAGCGTTGGAAACTTCTCCGATTCCAGCCAATCGAACTTGCCGCCATCGATCAACACGCCGCCGACTACGGTGCCGTGGCCGCAGAGAAATTTCGTCGCCGAATGAAAAATCAAATCGGCGCCGAGATCGAACGGCCGCATCAGGTAAGGTGTCGTGAATGTGGCATCGACCAACAGCGGCACATTCGCTTCGTGCGCGATGTTGGAAATCTTCGGAATATTCAGGACATCCAGGCCGGGATTGCCCAAGGTCTCACCGAACAGCAAGCGCGTGTTGGGACGAATCGCCGCGCGCCAGGCATCAAGATCGCGCGGATTGACAAACGTGGTCTCGATGCCGAAGCGCGGTAGGGTGTAAGCCAGCAAATTATGCGAACCGCCATACAGCGCGCGGCTCGCGACGATGTGGCTGCCCGCGCCCATCAGCGTCGCGATCGCCAAATGCATCGCCGCTTGGCCACTCGCCGTGCCGATCGCAGCCGCCCCGCCTTCCAGCGCCGCCATGCGTTCTTCCAACACCGCGACTGTTGGGTTGGAGATGCGCGAATAGACGTGCCCGGCGCGTTCCATATTGAACAGCGAAGCCGCGTGGTCGCTGTCTTTGAACACGAACGACGTGCTCTGATAAATCGGCGTCGCGCGCGCGCCGGTTGTCGCATCCGGCTGCGCGCCGGCGTGCAAACTTAACGTATCAAATCCAAAGTAACTAGGACCGCTCACGATGTTTTCCGCATGGGTTGACTCGTGAAACTGTATCACAGGCGGCAAGAGCCGTAGAGAGCCTGTTCTCTACTCTACCTAATTCGATCAAATTCTCACGCGGCCTTTAAATCCTTATTGGATTCCAGAATCGCCGGTAGAATTATAATGTCTAATAATTTTAACTCTTCGAGGAGGCAGTCCTGATGAATCGATTCTGGGTGTTTTTGATTGTGTTTGCTTGGTCGACGTCAATTCAGGCGGGGCCAAAAGATGACGCGTTGGCTGCATACGAAAAGTTTTTCGCGTATTTCACCACTGACAACCACGATCAGTTGGTTACGGTGTTTTCACCCGATGCATTTTTCTACGGCACGATCTCGCCGGAACTTATTACCGCACCGGCAGACATACGCGAGTATTTTGTGAAAGCGTTATCTAGTTCGCGCGGTGCGGTAAAGGCAAATTTATTCGGAACGACGGCAACATTACTTACGGACGACGTCGTCATAGTCACTGCGACTTGGCAATCCGAGAGAACGCTCGATGGAAAAATGACGACCAACGGACCGTCGCGAAATACGTCGGTGATGCATAAGCGCGGCGACCGGTGGTTTATTGTGCAGTTTCATAACTCCTGGAAACCGAAGTGAGTTAATTGCCGCATGCCGTTTTATGCTCGATTCGAATCGAGACAAATTCCGCCGGCCTGAGCGTGGCAATTCCAATCAGCACGATAAGGCGAGCGTTTTCGATGTCCGCTTGGGTCATTGTCGCTTGATCGCATTTTACGAACCATGCTTGCTCGGGCTTTGCGCGGAGCAGAGCGCCGTTATGCCATTCGTTCAGCAAAAAATTTTCTACCTGCGCACGCACGCGTTGCCAAAGCGCGATGGTGTTTGGTTCGAAAACAACCCATTGCAAACCGTCCGCGATGGATTGTTCTACATAGGTCACGTAGCGACGCGTCAATAGGTAACGCCAATCGGGGTCGGCGCTAAGCGACCTGAGTCCCCACACCACGGGACCGGATGATCCGCTGAATTGTCGCAGCGCATTGATACGCACGTCCCTCAGTTTGCTTTGCTCTCCAACCGAAATCGATCGCGACAATCCAGTTGCGTCGGCGATGGCGTCATTCCTCGGCGCGCGATGTGCGGGCAGTCGTGCGTACTGTCCCGCAACGTGGCCACTTGGCGGGATTGCACCGGCGCCACCGGAGGCGTCGTTCGGTAATAGCCACGGCCAATGGGCGGCCGCGTAACCGGAATCGATCGGCGGCGCCGCCCAAGGCTGCGGAAAATCGAGCGGCATATCCAGTAGGCAAATTCGATCACGGCGCGATTCGCATTGCGCCACCATCGCGGCCTGAACCGCGCGCAAAGTCACGCCGGGTGCGAGCAGCATTTGGATATCGTTTACCGCTGCCAGCGCCACGAGACCTGATGCGGGCGTAGCGTCCCCGATGTAATGCGCATCTGCAATCGCTTCGTCATCGTTTACGTTGATCGGGGCAATGTAGGCGCGAGTCCCGCCATTGGCGAAAAATCCTCGTACTGCGTACGGCAAGAAGTGCT
>JANNFT010000336.1:0-1675 GCA_031380185.1 Pseudomonadota bacterium | reverse complement strand
CAAACGCCATCGCTCAGTTGGACAAAAATTTGAGCGATTTGTTAGCTATGTAGATTCGTCATTCCCGCGACGGCGGGAATTCAGTGCCTTTGCGCGAACGACGCGAGGTTCCCGCCGAAGCCTGCCCTCGAAAGCTTAATTCGGCGGCGGGAAAGACACACTTAGGATTTCTTCTCACTCATCAGCCTCAGCAAGCGCGACGCCATCCAACCCATTAGAATCACACCCAATCCGAGCACGCCCCACAGCGTCCATTTCTCCCATGGAAACGCATCGGTAACAGCCGTCAACCGTGCGTCTCCGCCGAGCGCAATTTGTGATCCCAGCGTCGCGAACTGTGCTTGAATACCGCCGTCACCGCCCGTCATCAGCGCAGAGATCGCGACCTCACCGGACTTAACGCCCTGGGCGCCATAGACCAATTGAAACGGCCCACGTCCACGCGCCAAAAATAATATTTGATCCGCCAGCCAACCGACCTTCAAACTGGGATTGTCTTTGCCCAAGCCGCCGCCCTGCTGGGCAACGCGCAACAGCCAATGTCGGCGTGCATCGCGATTGATCTGCAGATCGTCACTGTTGAACTGGCGGCTGTTCTGCGTGATGCGATACGCAGTCGTCTTTGCGACGTTTTGCCACGATTCTTTTTCGCCGCCGCGCGCCAGCAACTCTGCTTGAATCATTGTGTTCATTTGCGGCAGGTTAATATGCAGGCGATCGATCGGAACCTGAGCACCGCTATTGAACTCGTATTCGCCGGGTTTATTCGCAGCCCGTTGCGCCGCGATCGTCGCCCAAGTTCGCGGCGTTTCCGCGCTCATATCGGCTGGGATCGCTAAGACCCGCGTCAATTCGGGAAGCGGCATTTCCTTCTCCTGAGTTACATCGCCACTGAGGCGCAAATAGATCAGCGGCGACGGTGTGAACTTCACCCGCCGTTGATCGAGCACGTGATCGCCAAACTTCATGCGCGTGATCGGCGCGTCTTTCGCTAAGGTGCGCCAACTCGCCAGATCGTCGCTTGCTTCGAGCGTTACGCTGCCGACATAGTTCGCCACGCTGTCGCTCCATTGCAATTCGATTTCCTTGATCGCCGGCCGCACCTTGCTGCCGTCGAGCAAGTAGCCGACCAGTCGGTTTTGCCCTGCGACGCTGGAACGATTGTTCAGATTGATCACGGCGCCTTCGGTGTCGCGCTTAATCTTTAAATCGAGATCGCCGAGCTTGCTTTGCGCTGCGGCGTAAACCGGAAAGCGCGGCAACTCGATCGGTTCGCTTTTCACGCTGACGGCGCCGGCAGAACGAGTAACGACGTGGGGCACAACTTCGCCATCGGCATTGAAAACCCGAACGTCACGCAAGTCGGCGTAGCGAATCACTTGGTAAACTTCAAGCGGCACGCTAACTTTGTATACGCCGTCATCGCCATCGGTGCGCAACACCATGCCGTAGGCAAAATCCGCGGGTTTCAGCGGCGCATCGGCAGCCAATGCGACGATCGAAACAACACCGGCCAATATCGCCAAGATTATCTTTGTCATGCCACTTTTTCCTCGTGCTTCGGCGGCGCCGGTGAGAAATAACCGATCACCGACAGCAGCGTCGCCACGCCGATGAAGGATACGATGCGCGTCAAGCCACCGATGTTGAAGATATCCACGGTGAATAATTTCAA
>JANNFT010000272.1:0-3626 GCA_031380185.1 Pseudomonadota bacterium | reverse complement strand
TCCGCTTCTGCCTCCGCGCCCAAATCGCCCATCGCATCGCTCCCTCAATAGGTCAGCGCTCAGTATCGGACAAATCATGAAAATCTTCAATTATTATGTTAGCGCTTATGCGCCTGCGCGGGAATGACAAGAGGAAAGGTTATCGTGACGAAAAAGCTATTAGCGTCACGCGTCAACCCGCGTAAGGAGCCCCATTTTTCTGGGTGACCAAGCCACGCGCCGCTCCCTGCCGGGGTGGGGAGCTGGCCTAGGGCCACCTTGAGCCATTGCCTCGTGGCAGGACGCGCCGGGAACACCGCATGGATACGAATGGGCTACCCGACCCCGTACTTCGCTCGTGAGCCCATATTTCGCGCGCGCTGGGAAAATCGCAGTTTTCGATTTGTCGAGGGTTCGAATTTCATCAACCAGCCCAGAAATTATTTCTACGACAGCCTGCGTCAGCCGAGGCTATTGCCTCACACGGCATCCTATGCCAATAGCCATGCGCCTCTTGAGGCGGTCGCCAAAAATTGGCGTTACGTCTTTTCGCGCACGCAATCGACGAAGTATTCGACGCGGCCATCGACTTTTTCTTCCACCAGGCCGTGAATGTCGGTTTCAAATCCGGGGAATACCGCATTGAATTGCCGCGCAAATTGCAGGTATTTCACGATTACCGAATTGACGCGCTCGCCGGGAATCAGCAGTGGAATGCCGGGCGGATAGGGCGTTAACAAAATACTCGTGACGCGGCCATTGAGATTGTCGATTGGCACGCGATCGATTTCGCGATGGGCGAGTTTCGCGAAGGCATCGGCCGGGCGCATCGCCGCTTGCATCGGTGAGATGTACATTTCCGTGGTGAGGCGCGCGATGTCGTCGTCGCGATAGGCGGCGTGAATGCGTGCGCAGAGATCTTTCAATCCGACTTTCTCGTATTGCGGAAACTTGGCGACAAATTCCGGCATAACACGCCACAAAGGTTGATTGGTGTCGTGGTCAACTTTGAATTGGTGCAACTCAGTGACGAGCGTGTTCCAGCGGCCCTTGGTGATGCCGATGGTGAACATGACGAAGAAGGAATAAAGTCCGGTTTTCTCGACCACAACACCGTGTTCCGCCAAATATTTCGTCACGACCGCGGCGGGAATTCCCGTAGCCGCGAAGCTGCCGTTGACGTCCAATCCCGGCGTGATAATCGTTGCTTTAATCGGGTCGAGCATATTAAAGCCCTCGACCACATTGCTGAAGCCATGCCAGCTTTCGCCGGGATGCAACATCCAGTCGTCGCGATGGCCAATTCCTTCCGCCGCGAGTTTTTCCGGGCCCCACACTTTGAACCACCACGAATCGCCGTATTCTTCATCGACCTGGCGCATGGCGCGGCGAAAATCGAGCGCTTCGGTGATCGATTCTTCGACTAGCGCAGTGCCGCCGGGCGGCTCCATCATCGCTGCCGCTACATCGCACGAGGCAATGATGGCGTATTGCGGCGACGTTGAAACATGCATCAAATACGCTTCGTTAAAAATGTGGCGATCGAGCTGGCGCGTTTGACTTTCCTGAACCAAAATCTGCGATGCCTGCGACAACCCGGCAAGCATTTTGTGCGTTGATTGTGTCGCGAATACCATGGCATCTTGCGAGCGCGGCCGATCCTTGCCGATGGCGTGCATGCCCGCATAAAACTCGTGGAACACCGCATGCGGCAGCCATGCTTCATCGAACAACAGCGTATCGATGGAATCGCCAAGCAATGATTTGATGCGATCGACGTTATAGAGCACGCCGTCGTACGTGCTTTGCGTCAAAGTAAGGATGCGTGGCTTGGTTTTTAGATTGGCGGCGAATGGGTTGGCGTCAATGCGCCGCTGAATATTCTCCGGATGGAATTCCGTTTCCGGAATCGGGCCGATGATGCCGTAGTGATTGCGCGTCGGCGGCAAGAAAATCGGGATCGCGCCGGTCATCGTGATGGCATGCAAAATCGATTTATGGCAATTGCGATCGACGATGACAATGTCGTTCGGCGCCACGGTGGCATGCCAAACGATCTTGTTCGATGTCGATGTGCCATTGGTGACGAAGAACAAATGATCGGCGCCAAATATTCGCGCGGCATTGTGCTCGGACGCGGCGACTGGTCCGGAGTGATCGAGCAGTTGGCCTAGTTCATCGACGGAATTGCAGACATCGGCGCGCAGCATATTCTCACCAAAAAACTGGTGAAACATTTGACCCACGGGACTTTTCAAAAATGCCACGCCACCGCTGTGGCCGGGGCAATGCCACGAATAACTGCCGTCTTGCGCGTAATGGGTCAGCGCTTTGAAAAACGGCGGCGCCAGGCTGTTGAGATAGGAACGCGCCTCGCGGATGACATAGCGCGCGACAAATTCCGGCGTGTCTTCGAACATGTGAATGAAGCCATGTAATTCGCGCAACACATCGTTCGGCAGGTGACGCGTGGTGCGGGTCTCGCCGAACAGGAAGATCGGCACGTTAGCGTTGCGCCAGCGAATTTCCTCGACGAAGCGGCGGATGGCTTTGACCGCATCGGTGCCCGAGCCATTCGATTCGAACTCCTCGTCATCGACCGACAACACAAAGCCCGACGCTCGGCTCGCTTGCTGCGCGAACATCGCCGTATCGCGAAAACTCGTGACGCCCAAAACTTCCGTGCCTTCTTTTTCGATGGCTTGGGCGAGGGCGCGAATGCCCAAGCCGCTGGCGTTGTCGGAGCGGAAGTCCTCGTCGATAATGACGATCGGGAAATTAAATCGCAAGGCGGTCTCCTAGGAACAAATCATGCAGCGTAAAGCGCGAATTCTAAGGGATTCTAGCGTGCGAAACGAGATAAATTTTTCCGCTTGGGTCCAAAACCGGGTGTATCGGCTAAACTATCACCTTCTATTGTTACGGAGTTCGCCGCATGAAGCACATGTTAAAAATATTTGGGTGCGTTAGTCTGCTGGTTTGGCTTTTAATGCCGCGGTTTTCGAGTGCTGCGGACAAGTCCGTAATAGGCGCTTGGAAGCTGCTGTCGTGGGTTTCAGAAGACGCCGAATCCGGCAAGATCAGCAACGTGTTCGGAGAAAAACCGAACGGCTATTTGATTTACACGCCCGGTGGCCGCATGACGGTGAATCTTTCCGCCGATGGCCGCAAGCCCTTGAGCGGTGATCGCTTCACGACCCCGGCGGAGGAGCGTGCCCAGGCCTTTTCCACCGGCATTGCGTATTCCGGCACCTACGACATCACGCCCGAGGGCATCATGCATCGCGTCGAAGTGGCGACCTTTCAGAACTGGGTCGGCACCGAGCAGTTTCGTTATGTTGTGGTCGAGGGTGACACTATGAACGTGAAAACGCCGCCGATTAAAGGCCCACCGGATGGTAAAACTAAAGTAATGACCTTGGTGTTCAAGCGGCTCGAGTAATCTCCGGCCGGCGCGACGATGGCGAACAAATCCCATTCGACCGGCCGTCGTAAGCGCGCCGCTCGCGCCATCGTCGCAGTTTGGGAGCGCGGCTATAAGTGCCATGTTTACTGGCTGGGTAAACGGAAGGTTGGGCGAGTGTGGATTCAAGCGGCCGATTGGGACGGCAATAAGTATGCATGGCAATCGTTCACCAAAACCGCCG
>JANNFT010000138.1:0-7132 GCA_031380185.1 Pseudomonadota bacterium | reverse complement strand
GAACGCCAACGCATAGCAAACCAGGCGGTTTTCTGTGAGAATCACCGATCAGTCACTTTAAGATCACACCGCATGCGCGCATTTTTCCGTACTACGCTTTACCTCTGTTTGTTTCTTCTCGGCGCGCTCGCCCATGCCGAGACACTGGAAAAACCCGACATCGTCATCGCAGTCGGAGGAAAAGCCACGTTGTTTTATTTGCCCTTGACTCTCGCCGATCGCTTGGGCTATTTCAAAGGCGAAGGATTGAACGTGGAGATTCCCGATTTCGCCGGCGGCGCGAAATCGTTGCAAGCGCTGATCGGCGGCAGCGCCGACATCGTCGCCGGCGGTTTCGATCACACTATCCACATGCAAACCATGGCGCAGAAATTAGCGGCGTTTGTATTGCTGAGCACCAATCCCGGAATTGCATTGGGAATTTCTAAATCGAAGTCGGCCAGTTATACCTGGCTTAAAGATTTGAAGGGCATGAAAGTCGGCGTCACGGCGCCGGGATCGACGACTCATATGATGCTCGATCATTTGCTGACGTCGGTATTCCTTAAGCCCGACGACGTCTCGGTGATTGGCGTCGGTACGGGACCGCAGGCAGTGGCGGCGATGAAGTCCGGCCAGATCGACGCGATGGTCAACGTCGAGCCGGTGATGACGATGTTGGAGAAGCAGGGCGCGATGACCATCGTCGCGGAAACTACAACAACCAAGGGAACGCGAGACGTCTTTGGTGGGCCGATGCTGAGTGGCTCGTTGTACGCCAAGGTGAGCTTCATCAAGGACAATCCAAAGACTATTCAAGCGGTGACGAACGCGATGCTGCGCGCGTTGAAATGGATTAAGACGGCGACGCCCGATCAACTTGTCGCGACGCTGCCGCCGGAATATTTGCTCGGCGACAAGGCGCTGTATCTGGAAGTGTTCGAAAAGCTGCGCACAAATTATTCACCCGACGGCATGATTACGGCGGCGGCGGTAAAAAATAGTTACGAAGTTTTAAAGGCGCATAACGCCACGGTGCGCCGCTCGCCGGTAGTTTGGCTGGACCAAACCTACGACATGACATTCGTCAAAAACGCGTTGGCGAAATTGAAGTGACGGAAACGCGTAGCAATACGCCCCCGACTAATCCGCTGACCGGCTCCTCCCCTTTCAAGCCTGTCCTGAGCAGCGCCGAAGGAGGGGAAGTTACGCTCACGGCTGTATTTAGATTTATTTGAGGTGGTCGAGTGGCATTTCAGCAATTCGCGGCGCAAATGTTGGCGGCGGCAGCGGAGGCGGCGCGACCTGCCTTGCTGCTCAGCCATATTACATGCGCCTTTCCAGGCCATACACCGGAAGCTCCGCGCTACGTGGCTGTCTCCGACACGACGCTGGAAATCAAGAACGGTGAATTTGTTGCCCTCGTAGGGCCAACGGGTTGCGGTAAATCAACCTTGCTGAATGTCGCGGCAGGTTTGAGCGCGCCAAGCTCCGGTGACGTAAAAGTTTTCGAGAAACCGCTGCGCGGCCTGAATCGCCATGCCGCGTATATGTTCCAAGCGGACGCATTGTTACCATGGAAAAACGCGCTCGACAACGTCGCGCTGGGACTGACGTTTCGCGGCGATACGCAGCGTAACGCCGCCAAAATTGCGCGCGATTGGCTGCAGCGCGTAGGCCTAGCGGCGCACGTTGGGCGCTATCCGCATCAACTCTCCGGCGGCATGAAAAAGCGCGTGGCGCTGGCGCAAATCCTCGCGCTCAAGCCAAAGATTTTGCTAATGGATGAACCCTTCAGCGCGCTGGACATTCAAACGCGCGAGTTGATGGAAAACGAATTGCTCGCACTATGGGCCGAAGACAAAAAATCCGTAATCTTTGTCACCCACGATCTCGAAGAAGCCATCTCGCTCGCCGATCGCGTCGTCGTCCTTTCGGCGGGGCCGGGCTGTCATCCGGTCGGTGAATTCGCGATCGATCTGCCGCGCCCGCGCGACGTGGCAGAGATTCGCATGACACCGCGCTTCGTCGAATTGCATTCGCTGATTTGGCAGACGTTGAAAGCCGAAGTGATGAAGGCGCATAACGCGAATAAACTCACCTAAGTCTCAACTATCCCTCCACCAGTCACTCTGAAAATGCTCCTGCAAGAATGAGATCAGCGTCGAGACCTTCGACGCGACTTGTTTTGGCGACGGGTACACGGCGTGAATTTTCTGCGCCGGCAACGTGAAATTGCTCAGAATCGGTGACACTTTTCCATCGCGCAACGAACTCGCCGCGACATAATTTGGCAACGCCGCCACGCCCATATCGGCGCGCACTGCGGCAAGCACGGTCGATAAATTATTCGAGCGCAGCGTGCCTTTCGCCATAATCGACAGGCGCTTGCTTTCGCGACTGACAAAATGCAAGCGATCATCACTGTGCACCGTGCTGTAAAACAACACGTTGTGTTTGCTCAGCTCGCTAGGCGTTTTGGGCGTGCCGTGCTTTTTTAGATACTTCGGCGAGGCGACCATCATCCACGGATTGGCGCCGAGATAGCGCGCGCCCAGCGAGGAATCCGCGAGCTGACCCATGCGAATCGCGACGTCGATGCCTTGCGCGACGAGATCGACGTAGGTGTCAACGAAACCTAAGTCGATCTGCAACTGAGGGTGGCGACGCATGAATTCCAGAATGAGCGGCGTGATGACACGACGGCCAAGCGCAACCGACGTGCCGATGCGCAGGCGCCCACTCACTGCGGCGTGGCGCAGATTGACGAGGTTATCCGCCTCTTCGATTTGTTCGAGAATCCCTTTACATTTTTCGTAGTACGCCGCGCCGATTTCGGTGAGGCTTAGGCCGCGTGTGTTACGGTTGAGCAAGCGCGCGCCGAGTTTCTTTTCGAGTGCCGCGACGTGTTTCGTGACTGTAGGTTGCGTGAGTTGCACGTCTCGCGCGGCTTTGGAAAAGCTGCCGGTTTCGACAGCGCGGACGAAAAGTTGTAGAGCGATGATTCGGTCCATAGTTTATTTTTGCGTTAACAAATATCCACTTCTCTCAACACTTGTCATTCCCGCGAAGGCGGGAATCCACGTTGACTTGGAAAATGCTCAATGGATTCCCGCTTTCGCGGGAATGACACGAGGAGGGAAAGTCATTGCGCCCAGCATATTACCCACCGGCAAATCTGTCCATTCCAATTTGGAATAGGTGTTATCGGCATCTCTACCGTTCTCAGAATACGTTAAAAGTCATAAACTGATGTTCTTGAGATAGCCTTTGCATGGAGGAAACAATATGGCCAGAATGACCGCCGCTGAAGCGGCAGTACGTGTGATGGAACGAGAAGGAATCGAGATGGCGTTCGGTGTGCCGGGCGCCGCGATTAATCCGCTGTACGCCGCGTTATCGCGCCGCGGCAGCATTTCGCATGTTCTCGCGCGCCACGTCGAGGGTGCGTCCCACATGGCCGAGGGTTACACGCGTGCGAAGGCTGGCAATATCGGCGTGTGCATCGGCACCTCGGGTCCCGCGGGCACGGACATGATCACCGGTCTGTATTCCGCGCAGGCCGATTCCATTCCCATCCTATGTATTACCGGCCAAGCGCCGCGCGCGCGTTTGCACAAAGAAGATTTTCAAGCGGTGGACATTGCCTCCATCGCCAAGCCATTGACCAAGATGTCTCTCACGGTCATGGAACCGGCGCAAGTGCCGGGTGCATTTCAGCAGGCGTTTCATTTGATGCGTTCCGGCAGGCCCGGGCCGGTGTTGATCGATCTGCCGTTCGACGTGCAGATGGGCGAGATTGAGTTCGACGACGAAACCTATGCGCCGCTGCCGGTGTACAAACCTGCCGCGACTCGCGCTCAGATTGAGAAAGCCCTGACGATGCTCAATGCCCACGATCGCCCGCTGATCGTCGCCGGTGGTGGGATTATCAACGCCGATGCATCGGATTTGCTGGTGCAGTTCGCCGAAATCACCGGCGTTCCGGTTATTCCCACGTTGATGGGTTGGGGCACGATTCCCGATGATCACCGCTTGATGGCCGGCATGTGCGGTTTGCAAACCTCGCACCGCTACGGCAACGCAACCATGCTGGAATCGGATTTTGTGCTCGGCATCGGCAACAGGTGGGCGAACCGTCATACCGGGTCTATCGATGTTTATACGAAAGGCCGCAAATTCGTTCACGTCGACATTGAGCCGACGCAAATCGGCCGCGTGTTTGCTCCGGATTACGGCATTGCCTCCGACGCCAAAGCAGCATTGGCGTTATTCGTCGAAGTCGCGCAAGAATGGCAAGCTGCCGGTAAGCTAAAAGATCGCAAGACCTGGGTCGAGGCGTGCTTGAAACGCAAGCGCACCCTCCTACGCAAGACCAACTTCGATAACGTGCCGATGAAACCGCAACGTGTTTACCAGTGCATGGCCCGCGCTTTCGATAAAGACACGTGCTACGTCAGCACCATCGGCCTATCGCAAATCGCCGCAGCGCAATTTCTGCATGTTTACAAGCCGCGCAACTGGATCAACTGCGGACAAGCGGGCCCACTCGGATGGACCATACCCGCCGCGCTGGGCGTGCGCGCGGCCGATCCTTCGCGCAAGATCGTTGCGCTTTCCGGCGACTACGATTTTCAGTTCATGATCGAAGAGCTGGCGGTCGGCGCCCAGTTCAAGCTGCCCTATATTCATATCGTCGTAAACAATTCCTATCTTGGATTGATTCGACAGTCGCAACGTAACTTCAACATGGATTACTGCGTGCAGTTGGGATTCGAGAACGTCAACGCGCCGGAAATGAACGGCTACGGCGTTGATCACATTAAAGTTGTCGAGGGCCTAGGCTGCAAAGCGATCCGCGTGCATAAACAAGAAGAACTCGCCCCTGCTATTCGGCAAGCGGAGAAATTGATGGCCAAGCACCAGGTTCCCGTCGTGATCGAAGTGATCCTCGAACGGGTAACCAACATTGCCATGGGCACGGAAATCAACAATGTCGTCGAATTCGAAGATATCGCGACGGGACTTGAAGACGCACCGACGGCAGTTGCGTTGTTAGATTAACTCGTCATCCTGAGCCACGCGATGGATCTGCTTGCGCTAGCGCTTGTTTAGAGCACTAAAAGCAGATTCTTCGCAGAGTTTACCCTCGAGCCCTTCGCTACGCTCGAGGGTAAACTCTGCGAAGGGCTCAGAATGACGTTAGTGGGATTTCTCGCGGCGATGCAAGGCAAAAAACTCCACCATCATTTCGCTAGCATTGGGCCCGCGCGAATCGTTGAAGGGATAAATCGAGTTACCGCCGCTCCAGGCATGACCCATTCCCTTGACGTTGACGCGGCGTAACAGCGGCGCGTTCGCCGCGCCGTAGTCGAGAATCTCATAGGGATATCCACTGCCGTTTGTTTTCTCGGTCTTCGTGGTCGTGAGATTACTGACTTGTCCATTCTTTCCCAGCCCGTGTCGATTCATCGCCAAGAACTGGGCGATGATTTGCCCGGCGTTGATAGGGTGCACGATTTCGTCGGCGTCACCGTGGATCACCAACACCGGCATGGCATCAACCTTGTCGCCGGATATTTTATAGGCTCTCTCACCGGCCTCTTCCGGGTCGCGCTCCGATCCGTTTTGCATAGCCGGCTGCGCGGCGACCGGGGAACTCGCCGCTTGAAACATCAAGCCGGAATGAACGGCGCACGCGGCGAATAAATCCGCGTAGCAACTCGCCAGCGCACTCGCGAGGGCGCCTCCGGCGGAGAGGCCGGCGACATAGATGCGCGATAAGTCGACGTTGTGGTCTTTCGCGACTTCGCGCGCCATGCCGGCGATGATCGCGACTTCGCCATTGCCGTCGTGGCTCGATGGATCGAACCAATTCCAGCAGCGGTACGGATTGGCGAGCTGCGCCTGTTCCGGATACAGCACGAGGAAGCGGACGCGGTCGGCGAGCAGGTTGATGCGCGTGCCGGCGGCGAATGTTTCCGGATCCTGTTTGCAGCCGTGTAGTAATACGATCAGCGGCAAGCGCTCGCCTATGCGATAGCTATCCGGGAAGTAGAGCCGGTAGCCGCGCCTGGGCGAGCTCAATGGCGCATACACGAGACGTCCCGACAACTCCCGGTGTTCGCCGGAAAGCCACGTTCCCGGAAGAAAGGGTTTTTTGCGGCGAAACCAACTCGCGAAGCGTATCTTCGAACGTGCGACGATCCGTCCATACCAGTCCTTAAAGACTTTAAACATGAGGCATCCCAATTCAGTTGGACGGCTCATCCTAGCACGTAATGCTGCAAAGCAGCATTACAGCGTAAATTGGAATTTGCCCATGGCAGCGTCGAAAATGAGGGAGTTGTAGCGTTAAATTGCTGTGCCGCATTATCACCATCCGAATTTCCCTGGGGCTATGGCAAATTTCGTCCGCTGCCCGTAACATCATAGAAACGACAGGCGACACAAACCAACTATGGTCGGCACTCCCCGCACACAGACCGCCTCTGGCCCTAAGTCACCCCGGCAGGCCAATATTAGGCTGCGCGCCGCGCAGACCGGCCTTCTGACCGCGTTGGTGCTACTCTGGTACGGACTCACCGAGTTCGAAATTCTGCCGTCGTTTTTTTTCGGCAAACCGTTCATCGTGCTGGAGAGAATTTGGGACTGGTTCGCGAGCGGAAAAATTTTTCCACACTTGGCCGTCACGTTGGTCGAGACCGTGCTCGCTTTCGTCATCGGCACTTTGTTGGGGCTCGCCGTTGGCTTGTGGCTCGCGCTCTCGCCCATGGCGGCGCGCTTGCTCGATCCCTATCTGAAAGCTTTCAACGCGATGCCGCGTATTATCCTTGCGCCGATTTTCGCCATGTGGTTCGGCTTAGGCATCTGGTCGAAAGTATTGCTCGGCGTCACCATCGTTTTCTTTGTGGTTTTCTTCGCCGTTTATCACGGTGTCAAAGATGTCAGCCAGGTAATCCTCAACAACGCGCGCATGTTAGGCGCCAGCAAAAGAGATTTGTTGTGGCACGTGTACTTGCCGAGCGCCACGGCGTGGGTGTTTTCAAGTTTGCACACGGCGGTAGGCATGGCTTTTGTCGGCGCGGTGGTCGGCGAATATTTGGGTTCGGCGCGTGGTGTTGGCTATTTGATTTTGCAGGCGGAGGGATCA
>JANNFT010000035.1:0-6164 GCA_031380185.1 Pseudomonadota bacterium | reverse complement strand
AGCCTTGGACACGTTATCTCCTCAATAGCTGTGTTCGGCGAGTTGCCGATTGAGGAGACATTTTACCTGTTGTCGCTGGAGCGGCGATCAAAGTTTTATTGCGGCTTATTTATTGATAGCAATCGCCCTGGGAGCCGCATCAATAGCGGCTCCCAGGCAGGTCAATGGCTATTGAACGGTGCTGCATCTCAGATCAGATGGTCATGGCGCTACGAAGTGCCGTGCGAAAATAGAAGTTCCGCGGCATGTTTTCGAGTCGCATCAGTAATTTTTATGCCGCCGAGCATGCGCGCGATCTCATCAATGCGTTGCGCTTGTGTAAGAAAAATCACCGCGCTGCTGGTGGCGTCCTTGCTGGAGATTTTGCTCACGGATAAATGCTGTTGTCCCTGCGCCGCGACCTGCGGCAGATGAGTAACGCACATGACTTGATGATGCCCGCCCAATTCGCGCAGCAATTTTCCGACCATTTCCGCGACCCCGCCGCCAATTCCGGCATCGACTTCGTCGAAGATCAACGTCGGCGCCCGCGCAACCTTGCTCATCACGACTTGTAACGCCAAGCCGATGCGCGATAACTCGCCGCCGGACGCTACTTTGTCTATCGGACCCGGCGTAACACCGGCGTGACCCGCCACGGAAAAAATAATGTTTTCCAAGCCATTCGCGCTAGGCTCGTTACGTGGCGTTAGCTCAATCGCGAATTTACCACCGGGCATGGCGAGCGTCTGCATTGACGTTGTGACGGTCTGCGCCAGTTTTTTCGCGGCCTTCTTACGTTGCGCGCCGAGCTGCGTCGCCAAGTTATGATACCGCGACTGTGCGTCCCGTTCACGTTCGACCAACGCGTCAACACCGGCATTGCCGCCAAGCTCCGCCAGCCGCGTCTCACAGCGCACTAGCAGATCAAATATCTCCAGCGGCCGGATGCGATATTTGCGCGCCATATTGTGGACCGCTTCCATCCGTGATTCCACTTCCTTCAGGCGATTCGGATCAATGTCCAAGCGCCGCGCGTATTGGCGCAGCGTGTAAACGCTTTCTTGCAGTTGCAACGAAGCCGGTTCGATGATGTCGATCACCGTCCTGAGTTCCGGATCGAACTCGCTCAAGCCCTTTAATCGTTCGACCACGGCGTTGATTAGTGGCAACAACGCGTCGTCACTTTCATCTAGCGTTTGCTGCGCACTTTGCACGCCCTCGATCAAGCTCGCGGCGTGATTTAAGCGGCTGTGTTCCGCTAACAACTCTTGCCAGGACTCCGTCTGGAAATCCAGGCGCGATAATTCCTGCCGCTGAAATTCCAGTGCAGCGCGTTCCTGTTCCAACCCCGCCGCATTGGTTTGCCACTGGACTCGCTGTTTTCTGACGGTGTTCCAGCTTTCGTAGGCTTGCGTGACTTCGCGCGCCAGCGTGCTGGCGCCGGCGAAATCGTCGAGTAAGCGTTGTTGCGCACCCGGTTGCAATAGCGCTTGATGGGCGAACTGTCCATGCACCGCAACCAGGCTATCGCCGAGCTCCCGTAGTTGCAGAACCGTCACCGGACGACCATTGATGTAGGCGCGGGAGCGGCCGACCGCTTCCACCACTCGACGCACTAAGCAACTGTCGTCTGGACTCGCGAGGTCGTTGCAAGCAAGCCAATCGCGAAGCTCTTTTAAGGCACTCAAATCAAACTCAGCCGCGATTTCCGCGCGCTCCTTACCCTGCCGAACCACATCGGGATCAGCGCGTTCGCCCAGCGCTAAGTTCAGCGCATCGATTAAGATGGATTTTCCCGCGCCGGTTTCGCCGGTGAATACCGTGAAACCCGGTTGGAAAGACAACTCCAAAGCATCGACGATCACAAAATCGCGGATCGACAGACTCAGCAGCATATGACTTGTTCAGAGCTTCCGGGTTTAGAGCTTGGCGCTCCAGTGTAACTTCTCTCTTAGCATCGCATAGTAATCGTAGCCGTGGGGATGCAGCAAACGGATCGGTTCATCGTGCGCTTTTACCACTACTTTATCGTCCGGCTCCAAATCGAAATAGGACTGTACGTCGAAATTCACCCGCGCAATGGGGCCGCGAATCAATACGATTTCCACCAGTGACTTACTCGGAATCACGATTGGGCGATTGGACAGCGTGTGAGGCGAAATCGGCACCAATCCCAGTGCCGGCAATGACGGATGCAGGATCGGGCCGCCACTCGAAAGTGAATACGCCGTCGAACCCGTTGGCGTGGCGATGATCAAGCCATCCGAACGCAGGTTATAGGCGAACTGGCCGTCAACATAGACTTCGAATTCGATCATGCTGCCCATGGCGCCGCGGCTGACAACTACGTCGTTTAGCGCGAGCGTGCTAAATACTTTGCGCCGTTTGCGCACGACAGTTGCGCTTAGCAAGGTCCGATCGTCATAGGTGTAGTTGCCGTCGAGCATGGTGCGCAGCGTGGTTTCCAACTCGTCGATCGGAATATCGGTGAGAAAGCCGAGGCGGCCAAGATTGATGCCGATGATCGGAACTTTGTGCGGCGCTAACGTGCGCGCGACGGACAGCAATGTGCCATCGCCGCCGAGCACGATTACCAGATCGACATGCTCGCCGATCTTGTCGAGCGGCGCAGTCTTCAGCGTGTGCGGTTCAAGTTGTGCGGCGGCGCGGCTATCGACGACGAATTGATAACCCAGCCGAACCAAAAATGCAATGACTTGCGCCAACGGACGGCTCAGATTCGGGCTGTCGTATTTCCCGATGATGCCGATATTTTTGAATTTTCTCCCCATGACTGGATTAAATCATACTGCCGGGGAATTGACAAAGTCTGGGCTTGGGGAAGTTATCTTGCCACGAGGCAGTCTGGGTGCGGCTCCTGGCTTAGTGCCCACTAACGTCCGGCTTTGGAACGCACCCGCGGATGGATGCCGGCGCGTAAGGCGGCGATCGCTTCCTCGACGCTTTTTACGCCGACTTCCTTCGGGCAGAAAAAATCATTCATTAATATCTTTTGGTAAGTCACCGCGCCTGATTCCGTGACTGCACTCCACTTGGACGCGCGCGCAACGCCCCAAGTGCCGTCTTTTCGGCCGAGGTAGTAAAGCTTTTTCTCGCGTGTTTCGCAGCGAATGCCCTCGTGAGTGACGTTAACGGCGCCGGCATTGGAACGAATTAGCATGCTGTAGCGCAACACTTTATCGGCGCCGAGCGAAACCGATTTACTGTCGACAAAAAACTCATTGCTGGTCGCGGCCATCGCGATCCGAATCAGATCGACGTCCTGCGGATAGGCCGGCGCGACAAGCGATTCCTCCATCCACTCGGCTTTATCCGCCTCCTCCGGCGTATAGACCGGATGTTGGTTAATCGGTCGTTGGGCGAGACTCACAACGGGCAACGATAAAGCTATCGCAAACAGCAGGTGGTGACTGATTCGCAACATATGCCTCAAGGCGCGCGTGAATACATGTAATCACGGGTCATGGGGTAGGCCGGTTGACCATTGTCATGGGGTTTTCCCGCCAGCACTTGATGTAACGCGTCCCAGTTGCGTTCGAATGCCACTGCGAAACCGGCCATGTAAGTGCGCCAGATTCGATACTTCTTTTCTCCTACTAGTTCGAGTGCTTGTTGGTGTTGGGTCTCCAAGCGGTCAACCCAATGCCACAGCGTTTTCGCGTAATGAATACGCAGATTCTCCACGTCGCAACATTCCAAGCCTTCGCGCGACATGATTTCCAATACTTTGGAAATGTGCGTCAGCTCGCCATCGGGGAAGACATACTTATCGATGAATCTGCGGTTTTCCTCATCCATGGTTTGGTCGTCGAAAGTGACCGAGGTAATGCCGTGATTCATCACCAAGCCACCGGGCTTTAGCAAATGATTGATCTTGCGAAAATACACCGGCAGATTGCGCACGCCGACGTGTTCGAACATGCCAACGCTGGCAACCTTATCGAACGGTTCCGACTCAGGCAAATCGCGATAATCCATTAATCGCACATCCACTTTGCCAGTAAGCCCGTGGCGGCGCACATACTCAGTCACGTAGTCGAACTGGTTTTGGCTGATGGTGATGCCGACCGACGAAACGCCATAGTTCTGCGCCGCCCACATAATAAGCCCACCCCAGCCGCAACCGATATCGAGAAAACGTTCGCCCGGTTTGAGCATCAACTTACGGCAAATATGATCGAGCTTTTGTTCTTGCGCGGTCTCGAGACTGTCGTCTGCATTTTTGAAATAAGCACAGGAATAAACGCGACGTTGATCCAGCCACAGCGCGTAAAACTCATTTGAGACGTCGTAATGCGACGATACCGCTTTGCGGTCCGTATGGCGCGTGTGGCGCCAAAATTTAAGCTTGTGCAGGCTGGATATACGCTGCGCTGAACTGGGAAGGGAAATCAGCGGCGCCAATAACTGAATCACATCACGAATGCGACCCTGGAAATCCACCCGACCCTCAACATAGCTTTCCGCGAGCTTGCCCAAACTTGGGTTGAGCAGGATCGACAGCGTCGACGGGGACGGAAATTTTAGCGTCGCAAGTGGCGGCGATTTCCCCAGCACCTTCTTCTCGTTCCACAAATCGACGGCCAAGGGTAAACCCAACTCGGCTATTTTCCTTTCCAGGGTATCGGCAATGGTATTCGTAAACATGGCTTCTCCTCTCTTATGCGGATATTGTAACCAAGCCTTGCGCTGTAGTGTTGAGCTTAGTCAAAATTTGGTAGGGAAAATGGTCGGTTTCTGCGCACCGCTAACCCAATACAATTTTGGGAAGTGTTTGGTAGGATGTAATTTTTTGCTAAAAGAAAAACCCGCAAGAGTTTGCCTCAATGCGGGTTTTTTGCGACGCTAGGCCATTTTTGACAGCTTTGCGAAATGCCTCGGTCTGCGCTTACTGCAGTATTCGATCAGTCATCTCTGCTGCCGAATATGCCGAGCATTTGCAGCAGGGCCGAAAACAGGTTGTAAATGCTGACAAAGATACTCAAAGTCGCGCTGATGTAGTTAGTCTCACCGCCGCGCACTACTTGGTTGATCTGATAGAGCATCAACAGAGAAGATAGCGGAATGAAAATCGCGAGGATCGTCATATACATTGCCGACGACTGGAAGAAAATGTTCGCAATCACCAACACCATCGCAACGATCACGCCGACGCCCAAGAATTTGCTAAGCCCCGAGAGATCGCGCTTGGTCGTCGTGGCGATACCTGCCATGGCGAAGAACACCGCGGCTGTGCCACCGGCCGCGAGGCCGATCAACTGGCCGCCATTACTCATGCCGAGCGTGCGCTGCAACAACGGGCCTAACAGCAGACCCATGAAGAACGTGAAGCCGAGTAACAGGCCAACGCCTACGGTGCTGTCTCGATTCTTTTCAATCGCCCAGATCCAGCCGTAAAAAATCCCGATGGTAGCGATCGCCATCATCATAGGGCTGGCGCGCATGAAGCCGAAGTTCATATTGACACCGACCAAAGCGCCGATAACGGTGGGAACCAGCGAAAGGGCCAGCAGCAGATAGGTATTGCGCAGGACGCGATTTTGCGACAGTCCCAGCGTGGTTGAACCAGTTGCTAATGGGATGTTGGGTTCCATATGTTTGTGTGACTCCTGTTTAAGGTTAATTTCAGAAGGTTAGAATAGTGAAATAGGGGAAAAGTTGCAAGTAAATGCATTATATCCTCAGATCATCGTCATACTGGCGCGTTAACCGATTTTCTGGGAAACTCCCTTTTCCGCCATGTACTTACCAAACTCGACCTTGGCGATCGCGTTGCGATGCACTTCGTCCGGGCCGTCGGCAAGCCGCAAGGTGCGATTGTGCGCATAAAACTCAGCCAGCGGGAAATCGTCGCATAGGCCGCCGGCGCCATGCGCTTGGATCGCCCATTCGATGATTTGCTGGGCTATATTCGGCACGTAAACTTTAATCATGGCGATTTCCGCGCGGGCGATCTTGTTGCCGACCCTATCCATCATGTCCGCCGCCTTCAGCACCAGTAGACGCGCCGAGTCGATCATGATGCGTGCTTCGGCTACGCGTTCTTGCGTCACGCCCTGTTCCGAGACCGCTTTGCCGAACGCTACGCGGGTCAACGCACGCTTGCACATATATTCGAGCGAGCGCTCGGCGACGCCGATGGCGCGCATGCAATGGTGAAT
>JANNFT010000008.1:0-2597 GCA_031380185.1 Pseudomonadota bacterium | reverse complement strand
AGCGCCGCCAAGCCAATACCGCGGCCCACGCGCAGCAACGGATGGTCATTCGAAAATCCGCGCACCAAGGCATCGGTGAAGAAAATTCCGGCGCGCGTATCGCGCTTTCGGCCGCGCTGGTAACGGCGCAGCAATGTCGCGTCGCCGCAATCGCCGCCGGCCGGAATCGCACGCATCAAACCGGCAAGTTGATCCGCGTCGCGCAAACCCAAATTGAATCCCTGCCCGGCAACCGGATGCAACGCCTGCGCCGCGTTGCCGATCAATACCGTACGTTCCGCGACGGTGCGCTCGGCGTAACGTAAGCGTAACGGGAATTGAAAACGCGAATGCAGCTTGGAAAATTTTCCGGCGTAACCGCCGAACGTGTCCTGAAATTCTCCGAGAAAACTCGCGTCATCGAGTTGTTTGATGCGTTCGGCTTCTTGCGGTGAAACAGTCCAAACCAATCCGAATTCCGCACCGGCCGGCAACAAAGCAATGGGGCCGCTTGGCGTGAACCGTTCATACGCGATATTTCGGTGCGGCCGATCGCTGGATACCCGCGCCAATAGCGCGATCTGGCCATAGTCCTTTTCTTCGATTTTTATCGACGGCAGTTGTGTCAAGCTGCGGCCACCGTCTGCAACAACGATTAACTTAGCATTGCAAGATCGCTGCTCGCCATCACGAAGATAAGTCACGGCGCCGGCGTCGGCGGTCGTGGTGACCCGGTCGACCGTTGCGCCATCGGTAACCGTAAGGCCACTGCGCTCGGCTTGCGCCAGCAGCGCAAAAACCAAGGCGCGGTAGCTCAGCGTGTAACCCAGCGCCGGTACGTCGAATTCTTGTGCATGCAAAATACTTTGGCCGAAGCCACCGCGCTGTGTAACGTGAATCGTTATGATCGGCGTCGCCGGCAAGTCGCGCGGCCATGCGCCTAGGTCGCTCAAAATAACCCGGCTGCCCGCCGCGAGGGCCAAAGTTCGTGTGTCGGAAGCCGCGCCGCTATTGGCTTCCAGCACGATTACGCGACGCCCTTGAAGGTGTGCGGCAAGTGCAAACGCGAGCCCAATCGGGCCGCCGCCAATCACCACAATGTCGGCATCGAAGCTCACGTGTTTTGCATCACGGCTTCGATGTCGCGCACCGTCTTGGGCGGATTGGTCAACACCTCTTGGCCGGATTTAGTCACCAGCACGTCGTCTTCAATTCGAATGCCGATATTCCAAAACGCTTTCGGGACGTTTTTCGCTGGCCGGATGTAACAACCCGGCTCTACCGTGAGCACCATACCCGGCGCCAGCTTCACCGACTTGCCATTTTTTTTGTAATCGCCAGCGTCGTGTACATCGAGGCCGAGCCAATGCCCGGTGCGATGCATGTAGAACTGCCGATAGTCGCCGCGCTCGATTACTTTGTCGACTGAGCCTTTGCATAACTTGAAGTCAATCATGCCTCGCACCAGCACGCGTAGCGCCGCATCGTGATAAGCCTCGAACGCCGCTCCCGGCTTAACGGTGTCGATCGCTTTTAATTGTGCCGCGAGCACCAGTTGGTAAACATCGCGTTGCGCCGCGCTGAATTTTCCGCCAACCGGAAAAGTACGTGTGATGTCCGACGCATAGCCGTTTAATTCACAACCGGCGTCGATCAACAATAAGTCGCCGTCGATTAGTCGATCTTTGTTTTCCACATAGTGCAACACGCATGCGTTCGCGCCACCGGCGATGATCGACGTATACGCCGGCGCTTGCGCTCCGCGGCGACGGAACTCGTGCGCGATCTCGGCTTCAACTTCATATTCCATCTTGCCCGGCCGCGTCGTTTGCATCGCGCGGCGATGGGCATCCGACGCGATCGCGGCGGCGCCTCGCATCGTCTTGACCTCGTCGGGATCTTTGAGCAAGCGCATGGCATCGAGCGAGCCACGAACGTCTTGAATTTCCGTCGGCGCCGCAATTCCGCTGCGCACTTGCGCCTTGACTTGATTGATCCAGCCGACGACACGCGCGTCCCAGGCAGCGTCGGCGCCAATTGGAAAGTGCAATACCGACTGATCGGCGATGAGTTTTGGCATCATCTCGTCGAGCTTGGCGATTGCATAAGCCGCGTCAAACTTGAACGCCTTCTGCGCGGCCTTAGGCCCAAAGCGAAAGCCATCCCAAATTTCGCGGGTCAGATCTTTCTCGCGGCAAAACAGAATCGTCTTGGGTGACTTACCCGCGACAATTACCACCACGGCCTCCGGTTCGGTAAATCCGCTGAGGTAATAAAAATAGCTGTCAAACCGAAATAGATACTGCGTATCGCGATTGCGTGCACGTTCCGGCGCGGTTGGGACAATGGCGATGCCATTGCCCATCGCTTTGGCAAGCTGCGCGCGGCGGCGTTGATAGCAAGAAATAGGAATCAAAATAGGCTTTCGAATGGCGTGTTTTAAAGTAGGGCTTTCGCTTGCAATGCTTGGTTCAACCTAGAAACGGCAGTTGGACGGGGCGGAGTGTGCGGTTATGGGGGTGCAGGGCAAGGCGCGGCGAGGCGGAATGGTCGTTCCATTCCAACGAGTTGCAACGCTGCCCTGCGCCGCCAGAACCGCGCAATCCGCCCCGTAGCGG
>JANNFT010000378.1:0-1790 GCA_031380185.1 Pseudomonadota bacterium | reverse complement strand
GGCGATTCGATGCCGTAGAGAGTGATGAGGCCGCTGATGCCATGTTCTCGCTTGCCTTGAATGACGAAGTCGGCGGCGGGCGTGCCGGGACCGTGCAGCTTGGGCCGAATTCCGGTATAGCCGGGTTGCAAGGAATCGTCTTTCAGGTCAGGATAGTAACGTCGGATCGAATCGTAAAATTTTGTCGATAGGCTGGTGCGAAAACTGTAGTTGATGCGGTCGATGTATTCAATGTCCGGGCCGAAGCGAACTTGGCCCGCAAGATCGAGCGCGACGTGCAGGCCAAGACTTCCGGCCACGGCTACTGGATAAATCAATCGCGAGAAAGCGGGTTTGCCGGTAACGGTGAAGTAATGCCCGATCGCGTAGTACAGCTTCGGTATCGTTTCGGGGGGAATGCCTTGGATTTTTCCGGCGATGTCTTGCGCGTATAGGCCCGCGCAATTCACCACCAGTTCGCATTGGATCGACATCGGGTCTAGCCCGCCTACGTTGAGGACTATGCCGTCATTCGTCACTTCGCCTGACTCGATCGGGCTGTGAAACACGACGGCGCCACCGGCACTTTCCAAATCGCCTTGATAGGCGAGCATCAGTGAATGACTATCAACTAGGCCCGTCGACGGCGAATGCAGCGCGGCGACACAATGAACGTTGGGCTCCATGGCGCGCACTTCGGCGGGCTTGAGCCACGCCAGATCCCGGACGCCGTTGAGTTCCGCTTGCTTGATGTATTTTTCCAGGTTAGCGATTTCCGCCTCACTGGTCGCGACGATAATTTTGCCGAGGCGTTTGTGCGGCACGTGGCGCTCCGCGCAATAGCGATACATAGCGATATTGCCCGCAACGCACAACCGGGCTTTTAGCGAGCCGGTCGGATAGTAAAGCCCCGCGTGGATCACCTCGGAATTGCGCGAACTGGTTTCGGTTCCGATGCCTTCGGCTTTTTCCAGCACGATCACCTCGCGGCCGGCGAGCGCGAGGCGACGCGCGACCGCTAGCCCGACCACGCCTGCGCCGATTACCACGCAATCAATTTTTTCGGCCATTCGCCGGACCTTTTACTAAGAACGTTGTAGTTAAGTGACATCTCGTTAGTTTTTTGGGGACCGCCCTCATCCCAACCTTCTCCCAGAGGGAGAAGGAGATCCTGTTCTTGCGATCAACCATAATATTCCGCGGAGAGATTTTCTCACGATCGAGTAAAATAGCGAAAAAGGAGATCACATGGACTATCGTCAGCTCGGCACTAGCGGTCTCAAAGTTTCACCCATTTGCATCGGAACGATGTTGTTCGGCGATCGCACTGACGTCAACGCAGCGCAGCGCATCGTTGATTCGGGCTTTGATTCGGGCATCAATTTCATTGATACGGCGGATGCTTACGTTGGCGGCGAGTCGGAACGCGTGACGGGAAAAGTGCTCGCGGAAAAACGCAATCGCTGGATACTTGCGACCAAGGTCGGTAACGCCTTTGGCAGCGATCCGAATGATCGTGGTTTGAATCGCCGCTGGATCATGAAGGCCTGCGAGGCAAGCCTGGCGCGGCTCTCCACGGATTATATCGATATCTATTATGCGCATTTGGACTTCGCCGACACGCCGCTGTACGAGACCGTCGGCGCCTTTGGCGACCTGATTCGCGCCGGGAAAATTCGCTATTTCGGTATCAGCAATTATCGCGGCTGGCGTATCGCCCTCGTCATGCAAACGTGCAAAGAACTCGGCGTGCCGCCACCGGTGGTCTGCCAGCCTTATTACAACGCGATGAATCGCATGCCGGAAGTAGA